>JANQSV010000400.1 GCA_028279115.1 Pseudomonadales bacterium | reverse complement strand
AAAGCGGGCCGCGTCAGCGAGGCCGTTGCACTGATCGGCGCGGTGCGACAGGCACTGGACGCGCGTTAGGGGACGGAGCGGAATTCATGAGCTGGATAGATAAGATATTGCCGTCGATTTCGACGGCCGGGGTGGGCACGCGCAAGTCCACCGTGCCGGAAGGGCTCTGGAAACAATGTCCCCGCTGCGACGCCGTGCTGTATCGCAAGAGTCTCGACGAAAATCATGACGTCTGTCCCAAATGCGACCATCACATGCGCATATCGGCCCGCCGCAGGATCGATCTTTTCCTGGACGAGGACGACCGCCGGGAACTGCTTGGCGACATCGAGCCGGTGGACCTGCTCAAGTTCAGGGATCTGAAACGCTATCGCGACCGCCTTGGCAGCGCGCAAAAAGCGACCGGGGAAAAAGACGCCCTGGTAATCGTGAAAGGCAAACTCCAGGGAACCCCGCTGCTGGTGGCGGTGTTCGAGTTCGGCTTCATCGGCGGCTCAATGGGGGCGGTGGTGGGCGAAAAGTTCGCCCAGGCGGTGAATATCTGCATCGATGAAAAGTTGCCGCTGGTGTGTTTTTCGACCAGTGGCGGCGCCCGCATGCAGGAAGCGCTCATCTCTCTCATGCAGATGGCGAAGACCGCCGCGACGCTCGAAAGACTGCGTCAATACAGTCTGCCCTACATTTCCGTTCTCGTGGACCCGGTTTACGGCGGCGTATCCGCCAGCCTGGCAATGCTGGGCGACGTCAATATCGCCGAACCCAACGCCCTCGTCGGCTTCACCGGCCCCGACGTCATTCGCCAGACCGTGAAGGTGAAACTGCCCGAAGGCTTCCAGCGCAGCGAATTCCTGCTCGAACATGGCGCCGTCGACATGATCGTGCATCGCCGCGACCTGCGCGAGCGCATCGCTTCGCTGCTCGACAAGCTCGGCTGGTTCCGGTGATCGGTGAACTGAGGCAACAGCACACCAAGTGAACCTTTCCGCATGGCTGGCCCATATCGCTACCGTGCACCCGCGCGCCATGGAGCTCGGCCTCGAACGTGTCCGCAGCGTTGCCGAAAACATGGGCCTCGCGCGGCCCACACCCTTTGTTTTCACGATTGCCGGAACCAATGGCAAGGGTTCCACGCTGGCGGCGCTCGAAGCGATTCTGCTGGGCTCGGGCCTGCGCACCGGCAGTTACATGTCGCCGCATCTCGCGCGTTACAACGAACGCATTCGCCTGTGCGGAACCGAATGCGAAGACGAGGCGATCTGCGCCGCCCTTGCCGAAGTCGAACAGGCCAGGGAGGGGATCAGTCTCAGTTACTTCGAATTCTCCACCCTGGCCGCCTTGCATGTCTTCGCGGGCGAACGACTGGACGCGCTTCTCCTTGAAGTCGGGCTGGGCGGGCGCCTGGACGCGGTCAATATTATCGATGCCGATGTCGCGCTGATCACCAATATCGAACTGGACCACCAGGAATGGCTCGGCGGCAGCCGGGAGCTGATCGGCGCCGAAAAGGCCGGCATTCTGCGCTCCGGCGCGCCATTGGTCTATTGCGATACGGATCCGCCGGCAAGCGTAGTGAAGCGCGCCGAGGATCTGGGTGCGCCGATGTTCCGCCGGGAAAGAGATTTTGGAGCAAGCATCGATACCCGGGAATGGTCCTGGTGGGGTCGGAATGAGGATGGAGAGGTTCATATCGACGGCCTGGAAAAACCCGGCCTGCCATTGCCGGCCATGGCCGCGGCCTTGCAGGCGGTTCATCTTTCGCCGTTGCCGGTAAGCGAAAGTGGAATCCGCGGCGCCCAGCTTGAGGCGGGACTGCCGGGCCGGCTTGAATCGTGCCGCGACCGGGCCGGTGGATTGCCGGTGTTGCTCGACGTGTCGCATAACCCCGCCGCCGCGCGTTTGCTCTCGGACAAGATTGCCGAATTTCGAACCGGGCGCGCATCGCGGGGCAAGGTTGCCGCGGTTCTCGCCGCGCTGGCGGATAAGGATATAGAAGGCATGACAGCTGTCCTGAGCGATCAGATCGATGTCTGGTATATTGCGGAAGTCGAAGATTCTCGCGGCATGGCCGCAGCCGAATTGCGTTCGCGCCTGACGCGAAGCTTGCCCGAGGCCGCGGTCTCCGCCGCGGACTCCGTAGCTTCGGCTTACCGCCGGGCGATCGATTCGGGGTCCGATCTGGTCGTGGTAACCGGTTCCTTCCATACGGTCGCGGCTGCCCGGCCATTAACCACGGCGGGCGGGAGCCCAGGTCATTGAAGCAGAACATCCGAACCGGCATCGCCCTTACCGTGACCATTCTCGCGCTGGGACTGATCTTCCTGCCCATGATTTTCGATCCCCAGGATACGATCCAACCGCAATTGCCGAGCAGGATTCCGCCGCCGCCGTCGATACCGGTGCTGCCCGAACCCGAGCAATCGAGGCCGGTGATACTTTCCAACACTCCGGGGATCAAGGTGCCTGCGGAAGAGCGCGCCGTGGAAGATGCGCGCACCGAAAACGACCCCAACGAAGTCACGAACGCCTGGCGCGAAATTCCCATTCTCGACGAACGCGGCCTGCCGCGCGGCTGGAGCTTGCGGATGGGACTGTTCCCCGATGACGACGAAGCGCAGGAAATGTTGTCGCAATTGCTGGAAGCCGGATACCGGGCGTATATCCGCGAGCAGCAGGCCGGGCCGGGCTCGCTGCGGGCCGTGCTCGTCGGACCCTGGCTCGGACGCGACACGGCGCGGGACTACCAGGACCGCCTGGCCCAGGAATTCGGCGTCACCGGCGTCATCCTGCCCTTTGAACTGCAGAGGTTTTGAAGATCTTGGAACTTGTGGAACTGAACGCGGCGGATTTCGCCATTCTCGTAGTCGTCGGCCTCTCGTGCATCCTCGGCCTCTGGCGGGGACTGATCAGGGAAGTTCTTGTTTTGGTGTCTTGGATAGCTATAGTGCTTGTGAGCTGGCTTTATATTCGAAGCTTGGCGAATCTGATGCAAGACTTCATCGAACAGCCTGTTTTGCAAACCTTGATTGCGTTTCTAATTATTTTCTTCGGGGTAGTCCTTCTTCGCCTTGGATTAACAAAGGTGCTTCGCAGTATGCTCAAGCTTGCTGGGTTGGCCTTGATGGATCGAATTCTTGGCGGAGTATTTGGAGTATTGCGCGGAGTACTGATTGTATGTGTTGTACTCTACCTTGTTGGAATTTTCTTCGACGTATCTGTTCTTGACCGTTCCGAACTCTGGAGCGAATCGGTGCTAATTCCCCACGGGGCCGCATTGATCGAGTGGGCCGAGTCGATTTTTGCTCAATCCCGTACCGAGCTTGTCATATAATGGCGTTCATTGCCAAACAGGAGAATTGATTATGTGCGGTCTGGTTGGCGTAGTAACGGGCAAGGATGTCGGGCTGTGCCTTTACGACACATTGACGGTACTGCAGCATCGTGGTCAGGACGCTGCCGGCATCATGACTAGCGATCATGGCAAGCTCAATCTGCGCAAGGATAATGGGCTCGTAAAGGATGTATTTCGCAATCGACATATGCGCCGGCTAACAGGTCAGATGGGCATTGCCCATGTGCGCTACCCTACTGCGGGCAGCAGTAGTTCCGCACTGGCGCAGCCGCTCTATGTCAATTCTCCTTACGGACTTGCGCTGGCGCACAACGGCAACCTTACCAATAACCGTGAACTAAGTCGGAATCTGTTCCGGGACGACCTGCGACATATCAATACGGATTCCGATTCTGAGGTACTGCTCAACGTTTTCGCCCACGAATTGCAACGCCGCGGGAAGATGTCACCGACGCCAGAGGACGTGTTTGCCGCAATCACCAAGGTCCATATGCGTTGCCGCGGCGCCTATGCCGTCATCGTGATGATCGCCGGTTACGGTATCGTCGGCTTCCGCGACCCGCATGGCATCAGGCCGCTGGTTTTTGGCAGCCGAGTACGCGATGGCCGGCACGAGTACATGATCGCCTCGGAATCCGTCGCCCTCGACTCCCAGGGATTTGACATCGAGCGCGATGTGGCGCCCGGCGAGGCCATATATATGGATTTCGCCGGAAACCTGCACAACAAGGTCTGCGTTGAACCGGGGATTCACACGCCCTGCATTTTCGAACATGTATATTTTGCGCGCCCTGATTCACTGATGGACGAAATATCCGTCTACAAGGCGCGGCTTCGAATGGGCGAGAAACTGGCTGACAAACTCACTCGCCTGCGCCCAAAGCATGATATCGACGTTGTGATCCCTATCCCGGAAACGAGCCGCCCATCGGCGCTGGAGTTGGCAAACCGACTAGGAGTCAAGTTTCGCGAAGGCTTTGTCAAAAATCGATATATCGGACGCACTTTCATAATGCCTGGTCAAGTCCAGCGCAAGAAGTCCGTGCGCCAGAAACTCAACGTGATCGACCTGGAGTTCCGCGGCAAGAACGTATTGCTCGTCGACGATTCGATCGTTCGCGGCACGACTTCCAAACAGATTATCCAGATGGCGAGAGACGCCGGCGCGCGCAAGGTATATTTCGCTTCGGCAGCCCCCCCGATCCGGTTCCCCAATGTGTACGGGATCGATATGCCCGCGGCTTCTGAACTCATCGCGGCCGGCCGCAATATAGACGAAGTGCAGGAAGCCATCGGCGCTGACTGGCTGATCTATCAGGATCTGGAAGATCTGGTCGACGCCTGCCGGGAAGGAAACAAGAACATCACTCGTTTCGAATGTTCAGTTTTCGACGGAAATTACATCACGTCGGACGTTGACGAAATCTACTTGCGACGGCTTGAACACAACCGCAACGATGCCGCAAAACAATCTCGGCGGAAAGTGGCGCACCTGCAAGATCAAACTCTCGTAGCGGACCTCTACAATAGTGAATGACAGAATCGTTGTCTCCTGAATCAATGTCTACGGTTAGACTGTATATTGCTAGGCTCAGATGATGGCAAGAAGAAAAAACTGGGAATTCGCGGCAAAATCTGTGTGGGGACCTTTAACTGAAGCAGCAAAGTCTCAACAAGTTATTCATTACGAGAAACTTGCTCCGCACATGGGAACAACTAGTCGAAATGTGGGATTGGGTTTAGAGCCTATAACAAGATTTTGTATTGATATGGAACTTCCTCATCTTACGTCAATAGTAGTTAACAAAAATACCGGAAAACCGGGTAAAGGTTTCTATGGATTTAGCTTGGGTAGTATTTCTGAAGCACAAAAACGAGTTTTTGAATTTGACTGGGGCAATGAAATCAATCCATTTGCAGGGATAAGCCAAACCGAATCAACAGATACTCTCGCAAAATCGTTATACGTCAATCCTGAAAAATCTCAAGAAGTATACTATAGGTTGAAAGCGCGTGGTTCGGCACAACTAGTTTTTCGAAAACTGATTCTAAAAGCTTACAAGAATAAATGTGCAATATGTGGTTTAGATATTGTTGAAGCTTTAGAGGCAGCGCATATAGTTCCATGGCCAGAATCAACCCCTCAAGAACGTATAAGTGCAAATAATGGAATACTCTTATGCGCTAACCATCATCGCTTATTTGATAGTGATCACGTTAAAATCAACTCTCGGTATGAGATAGTGTGCAAAAAAATCAGTACGACCTCAAATTATCTCTCATTCGATCAAGCAAGTATTTCCAAACTCAGTGGGCAAGTCATTCAACTGCCAGCCAGAAAAAACTTGTGGCCAGATCCAATCCTGCTAGATAGAAGATTTCATAAAAATCTAAAGCAATAACCAGATCAGATATTCCTATTTTGACCAGAGATATTCTAAGGCCTTGTGTAAGCGTAGAATTGAAGGTGGCTGCATACCCGGTTGACAATGGGCTAATTGCCACTTTTATGGCGAAAAGGGGGCGTGCCATCGTTGGCAGGGGAAAGATTGTCTCGTTTCCCTGCCTCGCTTTTCTTGACGCACTCAGAAGTCTGGTTCGCGAAAGTTCACGACGCATCATAACCCAAGGGGACTCTTGACTAGCCGCGCTAGGATACAGTGGCTGGCTGTCGACAAGCACTGCATACGCATTCTCCAGCACACCAGCTCATTGTATGCTCAATGTCACGAGCATTCTCTGATGATCTTGATCACGAAGCCATAGGCTCATTTTCCAATAGAATGTCAGCCTCTGTCTCGGGCCATATACCATTGGGAGTAGATGTGAGGTGGTCCTGATTCACAGGACAGTCCGAGGGCTGATTTAAGGTGTGCCCGGGTTGATTTGGAGCCCTCGATTTCCAGAGTCTATGCTTGCCG
>JANQSV010000311.1 GCA_028279115.1 Pseudomonadales bacterium | reverse complement strand
AGATTTCGAGTGGGGTAGCCCTTGTTCCAGGCGCCCCCAATGTCAATAACCAAGCTGCCGTTTTCCTTCAGGACACGTTTGAACTCCCTGGCAAAAGGTTTGAACCATTCCGTATACTTGTCCGCCTCCACATTGCCGTAATCCTTTTTCCGCACAAGCCCAAACGGCGGACTCGTTACGATGAGGTCTACCGAGCGGTCGGCGTGATCTTTGAGGACCACTTGGCTGTCGCCCAAAACAATCTGGCCCAGGCCCGTTCCGAAATATCTTCGAGGCGCAGCATAGGGCGTATTTTCTATAGTGTCTGTCATAGTCCAATCCTTGTCGTCACCAACGTGATTTCATGCTCATTGCTTGCATGGCCACTTTGCTTCGTATACATCCAATAGCGGCAACTGCAAGCGATGGCTTACAGTAAACGCCGCCATGTCGAATCCGGTCTCGGCGTAAAGCCAAACCCCCCGGCGACCATTGTATTGTAGACATCGTTGTCGATGTAGGCCGAATCGAGGGAGAAATTTCTTGCTCTCACGGGAGGGCGAGCGATCCGGTAGAAAAAGTATTCGACCGACTCCGCCGGGCATTGACCGTCATTGCTGGGAAGAATCGGAGTCCTCGTCCTCTTCCTCCGCCCGAGTCGCGTCCAGGAACTCCTGCCGGTCGCCGTAGTAGTCGTCGACGGCGTGTTCGGACGACAGCGGGTTGAGGTAGTGCTCAGCGGTCATCCCTTCCCTGTTCATCGCGATTCCGGTCAGGCAGGCCTTGATGATGTGCACGCTGTTGAGCGCGGTCGCGTAGGTCGGGTCCAGCGCGGGATGAAATTCGACCAGGTCGAAACCCACCACGTTGGACTCGGCGCACAGGCGGCGCACGATGGTAATCGATTCCCGCATGGTGAGCCCGCCGGGAACCGGAGTGCCGGTAGCCACCGTGAAAGCCGGGTCGAGCACGTCGATATCGAAAGAGATGTGCAGTTTGCGCCCCTCCTCCCGCGGATCCATGGAGCGGGGGCGCGGCAATCGCCAAGCGTTGAATTCGGGCGATCCGGTGTTGCAGGGAATGTTGGGCAAGTCTCTCCCTTCAACGTAGCGGCTTTGATCCACTACCTGTTGCATGGCCTCGACCCATTCTCTTGCTTCCTCCGGGGTGTGTTCCTTCAGCGCTTCGACGGTCTCGTTGATCGAACCGGTGAAGGGGCGGGCGTCGCCGCTTGACAGAAACACGATTTGTTCCAGCGTCAGCAATTCGAGTTTCGGCGCCACGCTGTCGGGCAGCTCGATGGGCGCAGCACGTAAGAGACCGCGGCGGAGACGGATGGCTGCGAATCGGCGGCGAGACCTATGCGATGACAGCCGCCGAGATTCTCGGTGACGAGCGCTTGGCCCTGATGGAGCAATGGGCCGCCAAAGCGGGCGGGTCGATAGATGAGCCTCTTTACGAGGGAGCGGAGTTGCTGCGCGACTGGAAAGTGTTTTTCTGGACGCCGACATCCGCGGCCATGTAGGGGCGAGCAAGCGTTTACGAAGCGCCAGCTTCGTGCGCAGTCCCGCGCGCCGCCGCGCTGTGCGCGGCGGCTGGAACGAGGCATGCCCCGTCCGCTCGATTCCGCTGCCATGGTCTAGTCCATGCGCCGTGAGAGATTGTCGGTTCGCGCCTGCAGCCGGTCGAGGCGCAGGCGCAATTCGTCGACTCGCGCGACGAACAGTCCCATTTCCTCGGGGGTGGGCATGACGCCAGCCTCGTATTGCACGAAATTTTCCAGATTGCGCTTGATGTTGCCGCCGGCGTCGCGGGCCAGATCGCGGGTGTCGGTGACCGCGCTGCTGAGCCCTCCGGTCAGTATGTCGCCCAATATCGGCCCGAGATAATCCTCCCAGCGGACGTCGATTTCATCGAGCGCGCGTTGCAGGTCGAGCAGGAGTTCGGCATCGCCTTCGACGCGAATTTCACGGTCGGCCAATGGC
>JANQSV010000294.1 GCA_028279115.1 Pseudomonadales bacterium | reverse complement strand
GAAATTCCCTGAACGAAAACGGAAACAACTCCCACGACAACGCCCGCCCGCGCATTTGCGTGGCGATTTCGCGCGACAGCATCCCAGCCGAAGAACCGGTGATAAAGACCTCGCAATTTTCCGTTCGCATGACCCGCTCAACAAAAGATTCCCATCCCGGCACAGTCTGAATCTCGTCGAAGAAACAATAGATCTTTTGCTCGTTCTTCTTTTCCGGATAAAGCGAGAAGTAAGCCTCGGTCACCAGCGCCGGCCCTTCGCGTCCGAGCTGGCGCAGGCGGTCGTCGAAAAAGTTGAGGAAGAGGATGTTCTCGCGCGGCACTCCGCCCGCGAGCAGCTTTTCGACAAGTTGGAACATAAAAGTGGACTTGCCGCTTCGTCGCGGACCGATGCACACGGTCGCCTTCCCGGGCAGCGCGGCCACATCGAGCCGGCGCGGCGTCCCGGTCGTCAATTCCGCTTCCTGGAAGTCCAGAATGATCTCTTTCAGCAAGTTGAGCATGGCGCCGGTTCACTTCGCCGGGTGCGTTAATAGGCATTACTGGAAGTAAATTCTCCCAGATAATCGGAAAATCGGCAATAAAAATTACCACTTAAACTGGGCCAGAATTCATGACCAACTATTATTCCGGCATCCGACCAACGATTCCGGTCACATGGCGGAATCTGCTACCGGGTGAGAATCTCCAGTGCACGTAGCCGGTCCAATTGAGCATGCGCGAATTGATTTCGATAACTTCGCAGACAGCCGTAACAACTTAAATCGCAGCCGCAATTGCCTTGCACACGCTGGGCAGCGGCATGAATGACGGCGGCGAAGACCTTTTCTTGCCCAAGTTGCGCCACCAGACCCGCCCCTCCCGGTACATTGTCGTAGAGCACGACGGCCGATTCTTCAGGTTTGTCACCACCGGTAATGGTTACGTTCAGGTCGGTATCCGGTACTTGAAGCGTGTCCGCCGCACCCAACAGGATCGCGTAAGCAACCGAGTACGCGTCCCACTCGCCACGAAGCATGGGAAACTGAAGGCGCACAACATCCGTTTCCAGTTCGTGGCCCAGGGAAAATGGCTTCAATTCGCCTCCGCATTCTGAATTAGACGGTGACTTGTGGACAGACCGGGGCTCCGCCATGTGGCTGCCGCAGGCACCGCATATATAGAAGCCCTGCCTGTTTCGGCCTTCGCATAAAATGACCAGCACTCCGGGAACGGCTCTTGTAACCCGAACGCCGAGCATTGTCTTCGATTCGGGTTCGGTGTCGAAACCCGGAAAAAACGGGCGCGTGGTATACAGCCGACGGGCTCGTCCCGTCGGTTCCTTGGGTCTCTCGAACAAAGGCGTCACAAATCCAAACTGGGGAATCAGGTATTTCCTTTCGTCAGGTGAACCGCTTGGCTCGCTCTCGTTCGATCGTTTGAAATTGCGCGCATCGTCATATCGGTAGTACCGAACGGGCCAAGCCTTGCCGGTAACCGCCTTGACACCGCAGGACTTCCATTCAAGCTTGTTTGCGATCACCTTGCCGCCTGGGGCGTACTCGGCAATCGCCTGCGAAAGATCCCGTTGAAGCGCGACGCCGGTAGATTGCCCATCGGTGGAACGGGCATCGAGTTCCACCACATCTACCGGAAAGCCATATTTCGGAATTACGGCCTTTCGGGACAGAAAATTGAGTGTGCGCTCTTCGCTTATTGTCTTCATCCGCTTTTTGATGCGTTCGGCCCGGCTATACTCCTCTTGATTTGAAGCTTCTTTTTTTAGGGCTTCCATCTCGTTGTAATCCGCGCAGACTTCCGCTTCCGCAAGTGCCAAGCGGCTGTCTGTCCCGCCAATTTTTGAGATCCAAGCACTATCCCCAAATCCTACCCTGCTATGCATTTCCGCAGGAACGATCTGGGACAGCGTGTCCTTCAGCCGGGTGTTGGTTTCACAAAAGTTGTGAATGCTTCTCGTCGCTTGGGGTGCATGCCAGTCGCCAACGAAGGCCTCGACATCCTTAAACCGGGCTTCATCGCTTTTGAAGAACTCGGAAAGGGCGACCGCGACCATGTGCCGCAGGATGATCTTCTCATTCGTCATGTGAAGACGCGGCGGATCAATCATTCCGTTTATCACCCGTTCAACGGGATCTTCGTAATGATAAAGGTCATGCGGATTGCGGCGGCAATACGTCATTACCAGTCCTGGCGTATCTCGCCGTCCCGCGCGTCCGGCGCGTTGGGTGTAGTTGAAGGATTCCGGGGGTACGTTGCGAAGAAAAACCGATTCCAAATTGCCGAGATCGACGCCAACCTCGAAAGTCGTGGAGGAGCTCAGGAGATGTATATCCCCGTTTTTGAAACGGTCTTGTCGTTTTCGGGCCTCTTCGGCATCGATTTGAGCGGTGTGTTCTTCCGCGCGTAGCGCGGGAGGTAATCCAGGGCTTTCATAAAGGATTCGGTAGTGATTCCCCTCGGAGCGTTCGCGGTTAACCGACGTAAGCGTTCCCGGGCATGCGTTTCGCGGACAAATTCCTCGAACGTCGTGGCTTGTGAGGGTAGCGCAAGTGTTGCATTCCCGGATTTCGTCGAGTCGGGCGGGTTTGAGCCTGAGCCAGCGTGGATCAAGTCGATACGTCCCGTTGACCTGTGCAGGTCGAAATACGGAGTCGCGGTCATGTTCGCGCAAGGTACGCCACAATTCCTTCATCAGTTTTATCGATGCGGATTGCTTCTCTTGTTCAGACAGGCCGCGGTCAGAGAGAAGGCGGCTTAGAAAATGACGCACCACGGCCGATTGAGGGCCTCCCCATTGCACCACGTTTTGCCGCCGGCCTGGCGGCGCGGTACCAAACGCCTGTTGCGGCCAGGGTGAAATGTTCCCCCACACTGGCGTGCCGGCTAGTTCCGGCAAGTGCATGGCACGGCGCAGACGCATCTCGTCAAGCAAGTAACCGATCAGGGCTCGCGCTTCATCATCTGAAAAATTCCATGGAGCCCCCTTGAAGAGTTCGGAAACATACAGACTTTCAGGCAGTGCGACGAACCACTTCACCAAGCCGACACCGGCCAATGACAGCCTTTTCTCGTCGGTCACCGCTTCGCGCAGGATCGACGTTAGCACCCTGCGGCGTCGCTGCTCATGCGTGTCCGCTGGGCTGAATAGCCCGGATTCGTCCCATTGTCGGAGCAGCCGATTTCCAAGGTCATCGATGGACAGCCCCTCTTCGGCAACCGATTCGGACGCAATAGCCCGCAGAATGAGATTTCGGTCGCGGAGTTTCTCGTAGGAGTCCTCGGCATACCAAGCAAAAAATGCTGCCTCTTGACGGCTGTCGGCGAATGCCAAAACCTTGCGCCGGTCCTCCGGCAGCAGCTCATGAAGGGCGGTTGCGATTACCGAATTCGGCCCATCAGACCCATGCACGATTTCCTGAACAGGATCGCCCACCCCGCCTCGCCGGTAACCGCAGACATTACACTGCTTCAATTGGTCTGGATTCTCTTCGTGCGGGACGCACTTTTTGACGCGTATCGCCGCGTCACAATCGCAATCAATCTTTAGCGTCGACAAGGCGCCACAGCATCTGCACAACCATTGGCCACCATCATCGGCCGGCAAGTAGAAGTCAACGCCAAAGTCATGGTGGCTCGGATCGCGGACGGCCTCTTTCAGCTTTCCTCCGCGTTCTCGACCGACGTAATAGTGCTGACCGCATTCGCGGCAGAGTGCGATCTCCAACGGGACCGAGGGCACCTCACCCTGATCAGCACTTGTGCGGTTGAGCACCACGGCATCCACTCCTCCCCGGTGAACTAGAAATGCGCCTTCGAGTGCTCGAAGAAATGCGTGGAAGCGCTGTGGGGGACCATCTTCGTTCGACGATTCTGCAAAAACGACGCCATCCCGCGAGAAAGACTCACCGAACAGTTCCTCTGCGAACTTCGCAGCTGCCCGCCTGTCTTTGTCACCTTCACCGGAAGTCATGGTCGCACTTGTGGCAATGCATCTGAAATCGCGTCTACGCCCACCGTCGCGCAGGCGCTGCTTCAGGCGGCGGATCAGCATTCCCATTTCCATACCCCGTGCGCCGCGATACTGATGTGCCTCGTCTAACACAATGAATTGCCAGTGCGTCCCTCGCCCGCCGTCGAACAGCGGGCTGTCGTCGGGACGAATGAGTAGATACTCGAGCATCGAGTAATTGGTCAGCAGGATGTGCGGCGGTGTCTTGCGCATCTCGTCGCGAAAAACGAGTTCCCCGGGCAAGCGATCCTCGGCCCGTGCGGCGACCTTGCGCCATGCGTTTCTGATGTCATTCGGCGTCTGTCCAATGTATTGCCCGAATGTCGGCTTGAATCCGGAGTCCGCATCCTCCAAATCCCGGCAAATCGCACCGAGGCGCTCGCGCTGATCATTCGCGAGCGCGTTCATGGGGTAGAGTATCAGCGCCCGCACTCCAGGCTCTCCCAGGTCTCCGCCGAGGTGCTGGCGATATAGTTCGAACAAGATGGGATAAAGGAAACTCTCGGTTTTGCCGCTTGCCGTACCCGTGGCGACGACAATATTTTTGGGAATTATATATCTGAGTACCAAAATTGGTAGTTAACCTGTTGTTTTTATTGAAGTTTCCTTGATTATTTCTTGTATAAGAAAATTTACAGGAAAATTCTTTTATAAATCAATAAGTTAATCCTGAAAATGGGTACTCAAGTATATAATTCCCATATTTTTGGAATCGGTATGTGTCGCCCGGATGGCCCGTTCCTGGTGCGTATACAGTGGCCCATCAATCAGCGCGGGCAACAGTCCTTATTACCCGAACTACGAGCTTCAGAACCGTTCAGTTCGCCGTTCTTTGCTTGCTCGCCGGCCTTTGGTGGACTTTTTTCTTCAACATTACTGGTTAAAGAATCGATGATGGATAACTCATCTGGGTCAGCTTC
>JANQSV010000416.1 GCA_028279115.1 Pseudomonadales bacterium | reverse complement strand
TTTCGTCGTGGTCAGGTTTGCGCAAACTGACCGCCAACTCGTCATGCGAGCATAAACAAGACACCCCGAAGCGCATTTGCAGTCCTAAGTAGTTAATATCCTAGGATTTAATTTCTTAAAAACTCGCGGAAAACGCGTCCGTTCTTACCCCGATTGCAACTTGAAAAAGGAGAGTTTTAATGGTGGTCAATCGACTCAACCAGCGGCGGATCGATGGTCTCGAACCGCGCGGCAAGATCTACAGTGTCCGCGACGCTCAATTGAAGGGATTCGGCGTGCGCGTCTTCCCTTCCGGCAAGAAGTCCTACTTTGTTCATTCCAGGAGGAGAGGGCACAACTTGTGGCGGGTAATCGGCGATGCCGAATACCTTTCGTTCACTCAGGCCCGCAAGGAGGCGCGGTCGCTGCTGGCGAATGCGTCGCTTGCGCACAACGCCGTCCCGGCCGAGGCCGGCGATGTGACCTTCAGGGTGGTGGCGGCGGAAGTCCTCTCGCGTTACCGGACGCTCTGGAAACCGGGAACCTTTCGGGTAAACAGCAGGTATTGCCGAACTTACCTGCTGCCCCAATTCGGCGATCGGGCCATCGGCGAGATCACCCGCCAGGACGTGCAGGAGTGGTTTGCCTCCCTGCATCAGACCCCGGCGGTGGCCGACCGCGCGATACCCGTGCTTTCCGTGATCTTCCGGGAGGCCGAGACGCTCGGCTATCGCGAGGAAGGCGGCAATCCGTGCAAGGGCGTCAAACGCTACCGGCGCCAGGGCCGGGAACGGTTTCTGTCGAACGACGAGCTGCGCCGCTTCGGAAGGGCGCTCGACCTGCTGGAGACGGAGAAGCCGATGCACGTGGCGTACTTCCGGCTGCTGCTTCTGACCGGTTGCCGCTGCTCGGAAATCCGCTCGCTGCAATGGAAGGACTATCGCGAGGGCAAGCTGTACCTGCGCGATTCCAAGACCGGCCCGCGGACGGTCTGGCTCTCTTCCGCGGCGCGCGGCGTACTCGACGCCTTGCCCAGAACCGGCTCCTGGGTTTTTCCCGGCAGAGGCGGCCAGGCTCCCATGGCCGAAGCTCCGGCAACCTGGAAAAAACTCAAGAACGCAGCGGACCTGCGTGACTTATGCAGGCACGATCTGAGACACACCTACGCATCCGTGGCGCTGGCCAACGGCGAGAATCTGCGGACCATCGGCATGCTGCTGGGGCATAACGACCCCGCGTCTACCCTCAAATACACCAATTTTGTCGAATCGGCGGTTCGCCAGGCCGTCGAAACCGTCG
Organism: Pseudomonadales bacterium; assembly: GCA_028279115.1. GTDB lineage: Bacteria > Pseudomonadota > Gammaproteobacteria > Pseudomonadales > Pseudohongiellaceae > UBA9145. The sequence goes on along the minus strand of JANQSV010000416.1, from coordinate 1,340 downwards.
GAGCCGTATTGCAAAGGAGTTGAGAGATGACCGAAAGAATGCGTTTGACGGAGGCATCAATAAAGAAGCTGCGGCCCAGGGAGCGGGAGTTTACCGTCTGGGACACGCGGCTGGCGGGTTTCGGCGTCCGCGTGCGAACCACCGGCCGGAAGAGTTTCGTGTTCCATTGGAGCAAGGCAGGCAAGGCGCATCGCATCACGCTCGGTTCGACGGCATTCCTGACCCTGGACAAGGCGCTGGCCGGATGCGCGTCGCTTCAGGCGGACCTGCACGGCGGCAAGCCGCCCCGGGGGGCGCGGGACAGCGCGCGCGAAACGCCGACCTTGCGCGAATTCATCACTGGCCCCTGGAAGACCGCCTGTTACGACCGTTACAAGGCGTCCACGAAACCCTTCCTCGACCATGCGCTGAAACGGCAATTGCTGCCGGCGTTCGGATCCCTGGAGCTCAATCGAATCGACAAGACCAGGGTGGTCCGCTGGTTCGCCAGATACAGCAGGAAATCTCCCGGCGGAGCGAACAAGGCGCTGGGGCTGCTGCACCAGATCATGAATCAGGCGATCGCCTGCGGCATCGTTTCCAGCAATCCGGCGTCCGGCATTCGAAAAAACGCCAGCCGCAAATTGAATCGCTTCCTTTCTGAGAAAGAAATCCGGCGGCTAAATCAGACGCTGGATCAATGGGTGTCCGACAGGCCAGGGAACTCGCAAAACGCGGACATCATCCGCCTGCTGCTGCACACCGGATGCCGCCGCGGCGAGATATTGAACCTGCAATGGCGGGAAGTTCATGGAGACACGCTCCATCTGACGAACGCCAAGACCGGGCCGAGAAGGGTTTTCCTGAACAGTTCGGCCCAAGCGCTGATCGCGCGTCAGCCTCGCATGGGAAGTCTCTGGGTTTTTCCATCTCCGTTCGATTCCACCAGGCCGAGAAAGGACATCAACGCTTTCTGGGTCGCCATTCGCAAGCGCGCCGGCCTGGACGACGTGCGCCTGCACGACCTGCGGCACACCGTAGCTTCCCAGGCAGTGCTGCAAGGCGTTTCCCTGCCGGTCGTCGCCCGGCTGCTCGGCCACAGCAAGGCGGTCATGACCCTGCGGGTGTATTCCCACGTCGCCGACCAGGAAGTCGAAGCCGCCGCGGAACGAATCGGCGGCGTCCTGTCCGAACTGACGCAAAACTGAATTCTTTTGGGCGGTTCAGTCCTCCGGTTCGGATTGGCTTTGCCGTAAGGTGTCGGCGCCTAACAGAAGGTTGAACCCTTCCATATTGGCCGGAATCACTACGGTGCCGCCGCCATTTGTAGCGGACGACTGCAGCGCCACGTTGATCTCGTG
>JANQSV010000412.1 GCA_028279115.1 Pseudomonadales bacterium | reverse complement strand
GCGTTGCCGATCGGACTGCGGGACTACATTGAGTTGGTGGATTGGACGGGCCGGATTGCGCGCGCGGACAAGACGGGATTCATCCCGCCGGAGGCGCCGTCCGCTTTGTCGGACTTGAAACTGAACAAGGCGCAATGGCGAACGCTGGCGCTGGAGATACAGAAGGAAGCGATCATCATGTTCAGCGGCTTGGACAAGCTGGCGACTCGGGAAAGGAACCAGACAAGCAAAGCCGCGTAGTCCTGGATGCCCTCAATTTCATGCCTGAATGGGCAGCGTTGCCCGTGCCTGCATCACTAGCCATCGGTCGAAACTGCCCGAAATTTTTTCAATCGGCCCTCCAGTTGAACTGGATTCATGATATGGTCTTGACGTAGTGGGTGTCCCAGAATCAGGAAATTCTCATCGGCGTCCGGAAAGTCGATGACCCAGGCGCCATAGCCGGATCCGCGGTCGTAATAAGTGTCGAACTGCACGCGCACGAAATTGAATTCGCCGGCGTCATCGTAGTCGATCTCAAGACTCTGGCCGGAGGCAGCGCCGCCCAAAGAAGATAACAAGAACAATGATCGACAGTTTCCACATCACGGTTTTCTGTTTACACACACTCATCAAATCCCGCAAGTGCGGCACAGAGCCGGCGCCAACCCGATGAGATTCTGCGACTGCGCGCAGAATGACAGATTATCGGGCTTGCATGGCGTGAGTCGCCGTCGGGTGGCGTGGGGTTCAGCGGGCGTGCAAGGGTGAGGCCCGGTCGGCGCAGCCGACAAAGAGCAACGCTCTTTGAGGGCCGAACGCCTTGCCAAGGATGGCAAGGCTGGGGGTTGTCGAAGCCGCAAAGCCGCGCCAGGAACGGCATGTACAAGTCAATTCGAAGCCAACAAGCCCAACGAGATTCTGCGACTACGCTTCGCTTCGCGCAGAATGACGAAGTGGGGGCGCTTCGCTTCGCGCAGAATGACGGAGAAGGAAGGCGACGGATTGAAGCCACTAATCCCAACTCTCAACGCAATTGCGCGCAATAGTCCTGTTCTTCCACCGCGGGGGTGAACCAGAGATAGTCGTGTTCGGGGATGCCGCCGAAACGTTCGAGATAGCTTACCGGCACGATTTCGTCGGGATCGACTTCGAGGAAGGCGAGTGAGACGATTTCCTCGCGGCTGGCGCCGGCATCGAGCGCGAGCAGGAAATTGGGCACGCCCAGATCCTGGCGCGCGTGATAATTGCCGGCGAACAGCAGCGCCGCTCCGTCTTCGTCCGCCAGCGAGCGCAAGGCCTCGGCCATGACCAGATCGCGCGTCTGCTGCACGCGCACCATCGCCGGAAACTGGCTTTCGGGCAGCAGCCCGCAATGACTCTCATCGATATCGGCGAAAAGCTTGTTCATCGCCGCCCGATCGAAAACGCCTTCGGGCAACGGCGGACCGTCTCCCCGGTAGATTTCCATCACCGCGTCTTCGTCGATATTGGCCGCGGCCACGGGCAGCCCGGCATCGAGACTCGAGCGCAACAGCGGCGAATAGAACTCCCATTCCCAACCCTCGTCCCATTCGAGCCAGGCCCGAAGTTCTTCTTCGGCGGCAAAATCCCGGCCGGCGATGCCTTCGAGCTTCGGCGCCCGGGACGCTTCGATCATCTCGAAAGCCACTCCCGACACCGCATTCTCCGCGATCAGCGATTCGAGCACCGACAATTGCAGGCGATGGTGATCGGCATTGTCGTGCTTCTCGCCGAGCAGCAGGAAGCGCGCCTCGCGCAAGCCGGCGAGCAGTTCTTCGGGCGTGACGAACTGTTGCAGGCGGCTGTCCCAGATGCGCCCCACGAGCGCATGATCGCCATGCAGGGGCGAGACCCAGGCATCGGGCCGGGTGTCGTGCCAGGCGTCAAGAAAGTCCGGCGGCTGCGTCATGCAGGTTGAGGGCAGCAGCATGGTCAGGACCAGCGGAAAAGTTCTAATTCGCGCCTCCCATCGTCAGCCATTGCTCGTAGATTTCATCGCTCCAGAACTGCTGGAACCAGGCGATCACCGCGAGTTTCTCCTCATCGCGAAGCACTTGCCCGAAGCCGGGCATCTGCCCGCCGAGCGATTCGCCGCCCATATCGATCACCTGCAACAATACCGAAATCGGATGATGCCACGTATGGGCCGAGCCGTTCAGGGGCGGCGGCGGAAACGAGCCGTCCGGCAGTCGCGCGCGCCAGTCGGCGACGGCGCCTTGCGCGGCATCACCGTGGCATTCCGCGCAATGTTCGGCAAATACCGCCGAGCCGGCCGCGGCCAGTTCCGCCGTATACCAGCGCCCGGTTTCAGGATCGATCCGGTCGAGCGGGACGTTTGAGTCGCCACAGGCGGCAAGCGATATCAGCAATGCGCACAAGACTGCGAAACGGACCCGCCCCACCTCAATCCTCGTTCTTCGGAAAATCGAATTCCACCAGGATCGAGTTGCCACGCCTGATCTCGGACCAGCGGTCGATGGGCAACGAGAGTTCGATCAGGCCGCAAGTGGGAATGTTGGCGATGCCGGCGTTCGCCATTTCGTTCGCGAAGTCGGTAATCGTCGGGTTATGGCCGATGAGCATGACCGAGTCGCAGCCGTCGTCGACCAGGCTGGCGGCTTTCAGATACATGGACGTGCCGCAGAAGTAGAGATCGGGATTGCTGACGACTTCTTCGACCGGAAAACCGATGGCCTCGGCCATCAGTTTCGCGGTCGAGCGGGCGCGCGCGGCGGGGCTGGAGACGATGCAATCGACGCTGGATTCGCGCCCCAGGAAGCGCCTTCCCATGATCGGCGCCTCGCGCTCGCCGCGGGCCGCCAAGGGTCGCTCGAAATCGCGCAACTTGGGGAAGTCCCAACTGGATTTGGCATGGCGCAACAGGAAAAGCGTTTTCATTTTCGAATTGTCGGCAATATTGGCCGCGGAATTAACCCACCGGTTGCCTGACAGACGCATATTTCGCCATAAATGGCGCATTTCGGGCAGGATTTGTAAAATCCCGCCTATCTTGGGTCATGGAGTCACGACTTGCTCAATTCAACTGCAATTCCCCTGCTTGCCTTGACGATTTCGCTCAGCCCGGCCTTGCTCGCCGCGGAAGAAGACGAAGAAAGCTCACTGACCAGTGAAATCGAGTTGGGCGCCCTCTATACGTCGGGAAATACGACCGACGAGAATATCCAGTTCAGAGGCGCCATCGACTATTCGCTGGGCAAATGGGATCTCGGTCTGATCATAGACGGTTTCCGCTCGTCCAATGAGGATGAACTCGCGGCCCAGCGTATCTATTACGTCTCCGAAGCCAACTACAACATCAACGAGGAGAGCTTCGTACTGACGCGGCTCGCCCACGACGACGACCGCTTCAGCGGCTATGAAGGCCAGTCCGACATCTCGCTCAACTACGGCCGCAATCTGCTCGTCGACCGGGAAGACATGGGCCTGACGTTGAACGTCGGCGGCGGCTACCGCCACTCACGCACATTGGAAGAGACATTCAGCGAAACCATTTTCCGTCTGGCCGCCGATTTCAACTGGGACTTGTCCGATTCCGCCGCCTTTCTGCAGGAATTCAGCACCGAAGCCGGTGAGGAAACGAGCATCTTCCGCGCCCGCAGCAGCATCGAGACGCAAATCGTCGAGAATCTGCTGCTGCGCTTTTCGGTCAGCCTGAAACATCAGACCCAGGTGCCAGCGGGCCGCAAGAACACCGATACCGAAACGAGCATGACCTTCGTCATGCGGTTCTGAGCATGGCCGTTCAGAACGCGTTCCAGGTCGCCCGCAGATAATAGAAACCGCCGTTGAAGCCGAAAGGCGATTGTTCCGGGTAGATCAGCCCCGAGGCGTCGCCGTGGGGATTGGCCTGCGGATACTCGTCGAAGGCGTTTCGCAGGCCCGCCCGCAATGACAGTGAGTCGTTCACTTCGTATCCCGCCTCGAAATCGAACAGCAGGGCGGGTTCCGGAAAGTAGGCAACGGTCGGATCGTTTGTCGGCGCATCGTAGAACTCGCCGTAGTAGCGAGTGCGGGCAAGGAAGCGCCAGGGGCCTTGCTCGTGGGTCCAGGTCGCGGTGTGGCGAAAGTCGGGACGGCCGTTTTCGATCTGCAATTTCCGGTTGCCGCTCGTGAAGTCCGGATTGAATGCGGTCAAA
>JANQSV010000405.1 GCA_028279115.1 Pseudomonadales bacterium | reverse complement strand
CGAAACCGCCGGCGCCGAGACTGTCAGCGCCGCATCCGAAACCGCAGAAAACAAGTAGCGCCCTGTTTCACCGCTCCGGCGCGGGGCCTGTAAATGCCCAGTATTCATTCGACTGAACTGCTGCTGATCCTGGTGGTCGCATTGCTGGTCATCGGACCGGAGCGGCTGCCTGCGACCATTCGCACCGTGAGCTTGTGGCTGGGCCGCTTCCGGCGCAGTTTCTACAAGGTCAAGGCCGAGATCGAGCGCGAGATCAATGCCGACGAAGTGCGCCGGCAATTGCATAACGAATCGGTGCTGGCGGATATCCGCGACACGAAATCCGAAGTGAAGAAGGCAGCCGGCGAGGCGCGCGATTCGGTCAACAAGATCGTCAACTCGAAGGATTTCGATCCCGGCGCCTCGGCCGCGACCGAAGAACAGTTGCGGAACGCCGCGGCGGAACGCGAAGCCGCCGTAACCGGCGCGGGAGCCGACAAGAAGGAATCCGATTCCGATTCGGAAACAGCCAAAGAAACGCGTGCTGCGCCCTCGCAGAGCGGCGAATCTCCGAGTCGATCCGACCCTCCTGTAGGGGCGGCGCATGCGTCGCCCGCCCCGGATCCGGCAACCAAGGCAGTTGATGGCGAACCCCGTACATGACTTCCGCGGAAGACGAAAAAGAACTAACCCTGATTGACCACCTGGTCGAATTGCGCGATCGGATCATGAAATCCCTGATCGCCGTAGTGGTGCTGTTCCTGGCCCTGTTCTATTTCGCCAACGACATTTATACCTATGTCGCCGCCCCGATGATTTCCGCATTGCCGGAAGGCTCGACCATGATCGCGGTCGATCCGACTTCGCCCTTTTTCGCGCCTTTCAAATTGACCTTCTACGTCGCGTTGATGATCGCGATGCCCTACGTGCTTTACCAGATGTGGTCTTTCATCGCGCCGGGCTTGTACAAGAACGAGAAAAGGCTGGCCATACCCCTGTTCATCTCCAGCGTGGTGCTGTTCTATTCGGGCATCTTTTTCGCGCGTTACGTGCTATTCGGCATCGTGTTCCGCTTTTTCATCTCCGTGGCGCCCGAAGGCATCCAGGTGGCGCCCGACATCAGCAGCTTTCTCAGTTTCGCCCTGACCATATTCCTCGCTTTCGGCCTGGCTTTCGAAATCCCCATCGCCGTATACCTCTGCATCTGGGCGGGATTGGCGGAGCCGGAAACGCTATCGAAAAAACGGCCCTATGTAGTGGTCGGCTGCTTCGTCGTCGCCATGCTGCTGACTCCCCCGGACCCTTTCACCCAATCCATGCTCGCCATCCCCATGTGGGCGCTGTTCGAAGTCGGCATCATAGCCGGCAAGATGGCGCGCAAACGCCAGCGGCAAGAGGAAGCCGAGGAAAAGCACGCCACCTGACCAGCTATCAAATGCTGGTTGCCCAGCACTACCAGGGAGTCGCCCCGCCGCGCCAAAATATACACTTGACGCGGCAAGCCTAAACATGAAATCGAGGACTGTCCCGGACTGCGCGGCTTTCCTTGTCCCGCTCTTTTCCCTAGCCGCAAGCTTGTCCAAGCCATTGAACATCGTAATCGCTTCCTTTTGGCTCTCCAGCGCCGACGCCGGGCATTCTCGCGGGCGCGCGCGTGCTCCGAAGCTGCCGGACATTGTTATACTGCTCCTTTGCTTGGGGACTATATCGAATGGTTGACGTCGTGAATCCAGGCGGGCGAGGCATGCCTCGCCCCTACAACCGAACCGCATGAAACTGCAGGGGCTGGGCATGTCCAGCCCGTGATCGGGTCAACCGCCTTCACGCCAACTATTCGATGCAAGCCCCTTTACTTGGAATCTCCGATGAGAATTTCGATGCTGCGCGCCAGTCTGTCCGCCGGCATGATCGTGCTGCTGGCGGCTTGCGCCTCGGAAACCGGGACTCGCGTGGCGGAATCACCCGCCGTGGAGCTTGCCGCGCAAGCCGCGGTCGCGGCGCCGGCGCCTGTCGAATACGGAAATTTCACCTCCGACCAGCTTTTTCAGGCAATTTCCGGCGAATTGAGCGCACA
>JANQSV010000391.1 GCA_028279115.1 Pseudomonadales bacterium | reverse complement strand
CGGCCTTGACCGCATTGCGCCTCGGCTACCTGCCGCTGCCCCGTTTCCTGATCGACCGCCTGATGCCGAACCTGTCCGGAGAGATGACCTCGGACGAACCGCTGCTGGCCGAGGCCGCCCGCCTGCTCGCCAACATCGAAAGCGTGCAGTTGGGCGTGACGGAAATCCGCTTCAACGTGCGCTGGGATCCGGAAATGCTGACACGGGCCGGCGATCAGGCGCGACAATGGCTGATTTCCGAAACCGACCGCCAGCGCATCCTCGAATATTACGCCGTGATCGGCCGGGTCGCGGACGAAATTCCGGACAGCGAACGCGCAATCCCGCGCGGCCGCCTGCTGGCGCCGCTGTTCCTCGAGGCGAAAGACAAATCGCTGCAAGGCAGCGACCCGATCGCCGAGAACCAGGCGCTGTTGCAGACATTGGCGCTTTACGTCAATGAGGAGGACATCGAGCAACTTGTCGGCGCCGAAGCCGCGGAGGACATGCCCGCGGCGAAATTCGTCGAAGTGCGCCTGCAGCGGCGCCAGGATCTGGCCCAGCATCTGACTTCCATCGCCGCGATCACGGTCGCTCTCGGACCCGAACTCGCACTGATGCTGTCCACCGCCAAGGAGTCCTGGGACGCCCGGCACCGTTCGGGTTTCAGCTTCTCCGACATGACCGCCAACAACGTCGGCGTCACCCTGGCGACGCTCGCCACCCGGGACCGCGAAAGCGCGCTCGAAATCCAGCGCCGAATGAGCGAAGTACGGTTCGACTCCGAATACATGCCCGAAGTCGGCAGCAGCCGGGACGGAATTTCCGCGGAAGATTTCAGCGCGCTCTACCGCGACACGGCAAGCGTCGAATACCGGCAAAGGCTCGCCGAAATCCAGCATTTGATAGAATCCACCCGCGTCTTTACCGGTTTGTAAGCGGCCTCGGCTACTGGATTGTCAGCGGCCTCGGCCGCCGGGGGATTCGTTTCCATGTCATCGAAAGGTTTCACGACCCGCAATCTGCATTCGGATCGCGCGGATCATCCGGAACACGGGGTGCTGCACAAGCCGGTACATCCGTCCGTGGCCTATGGCTACGCGGATGCGCGTGAACTCGCGGAGGTCTTCCAGGGCAAGCGCAAGGGCTATGCCTACGGCCGCCAGGCGAATCCGACCGTGACCGCATTGCAGAAGCGCATCAGTGACATGGAGGACGGCGTCGGCAGCATCGCCTTTGCCACCGGCATGGCGGCGATCACGGCGCTCGCGCTGACCTTGCTGAAGGCCGGAGACCACATGATCTCCAGCGCCTTCCTGTTCGGCAACACCAACAGTTTCTTCCGCACCCTCGAGCGGCTCGGCATCGAGGTCGATTTCGTCGACGCCACCGGCGCCGCCGCAGTGGAAGAAAAGGTCCGCGGCAATACGCGGCTGGTATTCGTCGAAACCATCGCCAATCCCGCGACCCAGGTCGCCGACCTCGAAGGCATCGGCGAGCTGTGCCGGCGGCGCGGCCTGCTTTACGTCGTCGACAACACCATGACCTCGCCGCATCTCTTCCTGCCGAAGACCGCGGGCGCCGGACTCGTGGTGAATTCGCTGACCAAGTACATCGGCGGTCACGGCAATGCCCTCGGCGGAGCGCTCACCGACACCGGCAGTTTCGACTGGAGCGGCTATCCGAACATCCTCGACATCTACCGCAAGGGCGACGCCGGCGAATGGGGATTGCTGCAGATCCGCAAGAAAGGTCTGCGCGACATGGGCGCCTCGCTGGCGCCGGAAGCGGCCCATACGCTGGCAACGGGTTCGGAGTCCCTGCCCCTGCGCATGGATCAGTCCTGCGCCAACGCCATGGCCCTGGCCCGGCTTTGCGCGGATCATCCGGCGGTGACCCGGGCGTACTATCCGGGCCTGCCGGAACATCCGCAGCACGAGCGGGCGCGCAAGCTGTTCCGCGCTTTCGGCGCCTTGTTCAGCATCGACCTCAAGGCGGGCAGCGACTGTTTCGATTTTCTCAACAGTCTCGAAATCGTGGTCTCATCGAGCAATCTCGGCGATACCCGCAGTCTCGGCATTCCGGTGGCGCATACGATCTACTACGAAATGGGTCCCGAACGGCGCAAGTCCATGGGCGTCGGCGATTCGATGCTGCGCTTCTCGATCGGCATCGAGGATCAGGCCGATCTCATCGCGGATTTCAGCCAAGCCCTGGACAAATGCTGATACTGGCGAAGCGCCGTCCAAAATGGCAATTCTGCCATTTTGTCGCGGAATCTCGCCGGGAGGAACAGAACCATGCGGACATTGATCGCCGCGGACGAAGTGCCCGAAGGCTGCTCGAAGGAAGTCGAAGCGGGCAACGAACGCTTTTTCCTCGTGCGCAAGGACGGCCAACTCTATTTGTACCGCAATATCTGCCCCCACCTCGGCACGCCGCTGAACTGGGAGGAAGACCGGTTTCTAGACCCGGACGGCGCCCTGATCCAATGTTCGACACATGGCGCGCTGTTCCGTATCGAGGACGGCTTCTGCCTCGCCGGCCCATGCATGGGCGCACATCTGCTCGCGGCGCCTTTTGTCGTGGTCGACGGCATGGTTCACATCGACACCGGCACTTGCCGGTCGAGCAGCACGGTTCCGCCCGCAATATCGTAACTCGTCCCGTAGGCAAGCAATTCGACCCCTTTTTGCGCCGCTTCGCGCAGCAATTCGCCGAAACGCGGATCGATATCGTCGGCCGGTCGAACGAGCTGAGCGCCATCGTGGGCAACGCAGAAAATCACCATGGCGCGAAAACCATCCCGGCGCACGGCGATCAATTCCCGCAAGTGGCGCTGGCCGCGTTCGGTGACCGCGTCGGGGAATCGCCCCACACCCTCTTCCGCCAGACTTACGTTCTTGACCTCGACGTAACAATCCCGCTCCGGCAGGCTGACCAGAAAATCCGCCCGCCCCCCGGAGGAGTACGCCGCCTCCCGCTTCAGCGCCGTAAAACCGGCAAGAGATTGAACCAGCCCACCTTTTATCGCTTCCTCCACCAATGGATTCGCCATCGCGGTATTGATCCCCACCAGATTGCGCCCGTCTACCTCGACGATTTGCCAGGTCTGCCGGTACTTGCGCCGCGGATTGTCCGAAGTTGTGTACCAGACCCGGCTGCCCGGCTCGCAGCAATTGCGCATCGATCCGGTGTTGGGGCAGTGGATCGTGAGCGCCTCGCCCGCTGATGTTTCCACATCAGCGAGAAACCGTTTGTAACGCTGGAGTAAGACGGCTTGTTCAAGCGGCCCGGGATAGTTCATGTGCGGTCGGTTTTTCCGTCATTCCGCGCGCAGTCGCGGAATCTCGTTGGCGAAGGTGCAATGCCCAGGGAGATTCTGCGACTCCGCTTCGCTTCGCGCAGAATGACAGATGAAGCATTCACGGCAGCGCCCGGCGGAGCCGTTCTACGCCGAGGCGCAGATCGTCCAGACCGGTGGTGAAGGCCATGCGTACGTACTCGTTGCCGCCCCGTTCGCCGAAATCGGTTCCCGGCGTGATCGCCACCCCGTGCTCTTCGAGAATCTCGTGGCAGAACGCTTCGCTGTCGCGGCTGAAAGCGGAAACATTCGCATAGGCGTAAAAGGCGCCCTGTATTTCGCGCGGCAGCAGCATTCCCATGTCGCTGAGCTCAGCGGCAAGAAAATCGCGGCGTTCGCGGAAAGCCGTCCGGCGCTGCTCGAAGATCTCCCGGGCCGCGGGCGTGAACGCGGCAAGCGCCGCGTACTGGGCGAAGCCCGAGGGTGAAATGAAAAGGTTCTGCGCCAGGATGTTGGCGAGTTCCACTTTGTCCTCGGGCACGACGATCCAGCCGAGACGCCAGCCGGTCATGCCGAAATACTTCGAGAAACTGTTTACCACATAGGCGTTTGGATTGATTTCGAGGATGCTGGGCATGTCTTCGACATAATGCAGACCGTGATAGGTCTCGTCGAGCAGCAGATGCACGCCGGCCGCGTCGGCCCAGTCGCTGATCCGGCGCAGTTCCTGGCGGGGAATGACCGCGCCGGTGGGATTGCCGGGCGAAGCCAGCCACAGGCCCGCGGTATGGTCGCGGCGATGCTTCTCCAGCAGTTCGACCGTCGGCTGGAAATCGTCTTCCACGCCGATGCTCATCAATTGCGGCTGCGCGCAGGCCAGCCGCACGAGATTGCGGTAGCAGGGATACGATGGATCGGTCAGCAGCACGCCGGCGCCCGGGCGCAAAAGCAGATTGGACAGAATCGCCAATCCGCCGCTGGCGCCGAGGGTGACGAGAATACGTTCGCGCGGGAGGTCGAGTCCATGCCGGTCCCGATAGTGCCGCGCCAGGGCGTCGCGCAATTCGGGAATGCCCGGCGCCTGGGTGTATTGAGTCAGACCCGCGTCCAACGCGCGCTTGGCCGCCTCGCGAATTGGCTCGGCGGTAACGAAATCCGGCTCGCCCGCCGCCATATGCACGATTTTCCGGCCCTGGCGTTCAAGCTCGGCGACCCGGCTCAGCATGATCATTACGCGGAAAGGGCTTACGCCGTCCAGGCGGTTCGTACCGGCCAGTCCGGTCATGCGGCTGTTCATGTGTAGATTTCCAATGCCAGTGAGATTCTGCGGCTCCGCTCCGCGCGGAATGACGGTGGAAAAACAGTCATCCCGCGCGCAGTCGCGGGATCTCGTCGCCAATACGAGATTTGCCGCGCCGCGCAAGCGGTGGGATTATACAGCCAGTCACAAACTTGTGGCATCGATAAATCGATTCTGGTAGTTTCCGCTGCTTCACTTGGCGAGATCATTGGCGAGACGTTTGACCATGACAGAAAGTCGAAGCTTTCAAGCTCAACCGGTTCTGAAGAACTTCACTCCTTACCAGGCCAAGCCCGGAGAGAAGTACATGAACGAGCAGCAGCGCGCTCATTTCCGCGGCATTTTGCTGGACTGGCGCGAGCAGTTGATGCAGGAGGTGGACCGCACCGTGCACCACATGCAGGATGAAGCGGCGAATTATCCCGATCCCATCGACCGGGCGACCCAGGAAGAGGAATTCAGCCTGGAACTGCGCACACGCGACCGGGAGCGCAAGTTGATCAAGAAAATCGACAATACGATCGAAGCCATCGCCCAGGACGACTACGGCTTCTGCGAGTCCTGCGGCATCGAGATAGGCATTCGCCGACTCGAAGCCCGGCCTACGGCCAACAAGTGCGTCGACTGCAAGACCCTCGACGAGATCAGGGAAAAGCAATTCGGCATCTGACTCATCTGACTACCGGGGAATCGGACTCACCGGGCCGGTACATCGGGCGCTTCGCCCCCTCTCCCACCGGCCCGCTGCATCTCGGCTCGCTGGTCGCCGCTCTGGCCAGCTTTCTCGATGCCCGCGCCGCCGGCGGCGTCTGGCTGCTGCGCATGGAAGACCTCGACCCGCCGCGGGAGCCTCCCGGCGCGGCGGCCGCGATCCTGCGCCAACTTGAAGAACTCGGCATGACCTGGGACGGCGCAGTGTTGTACCAAAGCGCCCGGATTGAAGCCTACGAGGAGATATTGCGGCATCTGCAAGGCCGCGAGCTTTGTTATCCATGCGATTGCAGCCGCCGGCAGGTGCGCGCCATGGGTCCGGTGTACGATGGCCGCTGCCGCTCGCGCGAGCGGGCTCAGGCGGGCTCTTTTGCCTTGCGGCTCCGGACCGAGCCGGAAGTCTGGGGCATGGACGACCGTATCCAGGGGCGTTACGAACAGAATCTTGAACGCGATACCGGCGATTTCGTCGTGCGCCGCAGGGATGGCCTGTTTGCCTATCAACTTGCCGTGGTGGCGGACGACGCCTTTCAGAGCATCAACCGGATCGTGCGTGGAATCGATCTGCTCGACTCCACTCCGCGCCAACTTTACCTGCAATCCCTGCTCGGCTATCCCAGCCCCGACTACGCCCATTTTCCCGTGCTGCTCAACGAGCAGGGACAGAAATTGAGCAAGCAGCATTTCTCGGCGCCCGTGGATACGCGCCAACCCGCCCCCTTGCTGCGCCAAGCCTTGTGTTTCCTCAACCATCCGCCGCCCGCGGATCTTGCCGGCCCGGCAGAGCTGCTCGATTGGGCCGTCGGCAATTGGGATATACTGCGGATTCCGGCTTTGCGCGGCATACCGGCCAACCGTTACGAGAGAGCCGTTACAAGGTGACTTGGGCGTGTATATCCCTCGTTCCATGCTGATCCTGATCGTCGTCCTGTACCTGCTGTTTCTGCTCAGTATCGACTGGATCATCCAGGCCGGGGGCGCCTGGTATCGGCCTCATCTGGCGGCGCTGGCGGCAATCGCGGTCGTCGCCCTGACCGTGCGCGAAAGCGGTAGCGATGAATTTTGACCTCGCCACCCTGGCCGCGATGGGGTCCGGCTACCTGCTCCTGCTGTTCGGCATCGCCTGGGCCACGGACCGCCGCTGGATTCCCGAAAAAATCGTTCTGCATCCACTGACCTACACGCTGTCGCTCGGCGTGTTCGCCAGCGTCTGGGCCTATTACACCTCGGTCGGCATCGCCATGCGCCACGGTTACGGTTACCTGGCGGCCTATATCGGCATCTCGCTCGCCTTCATGTTTTCGCCCTTGCTGCTACGGCCGCTGCGGCAACTGACCCGGACGTATCAACTCAGTTCATTGGCGGACCTGATCGCATTCCGCTTTCGCTCACGCCTGGCGGGAACCCTCGTGACCCTGCTTACTCTGGCGGCGGTGATCCCGATCATCGCCTTGCAGATCCGCGCGGTTTCGGACACCGCCGGCATCCTCTCGCCGGAAGCCGCCGATGGCGGCGTCGCGGTGGGATTCTGCGTCCTCATCACCTTGTTCTCGATCCTGTTCGGCACTTCGCAAAGAGCCGGCGGGAACCGCCACGACGGCCTGGTCGTGGCCATCGCCTTCGAATCCCTGGTGAAACTCGTGGCGTTTCTCGCCGCCGGCGCATTCGCCGTCGGCGCCGGCTTCGGCGGACCCGGCGCCATGCAGGACTGGCTGCAAGGCCGGCCCGACCTGCTGGAGAATCTTCGCGCCGCGGACTTCGCCGGCTCCTTCCACGTGCTGGCGCTGCTTTTCTTCGCCGCGGCGGTCGCCATGCCGCACATGTTCTATGCCACCTTCAACGAAAACCGCAGTCTGAAAGCGCTCGCTTTCGCGAGTTGGTGCCTGCCGCTTTACTTTCTGCTCATCAGCCTGCCGGTGCTGCCGATTCTCTGGGCCGGACTGCTTGCCGAAACCGAAGTTCCCGTCGTCTATTTTCCGGTGGTCATCGGCGCCGCCTGGGACGCGCCCTGGCTCAGCCTGCTTGCCT
>JANQSV010000367.1 GCA_028279115.1 Pseudomonadales bacterium | reverse complement strand
CTCGGGTCCGCGGGGCTGCCGAGCGCCTGCCGGTCGAGTTCGTAACCGAGGTAATTGTAACTGGCCGCGGCGCGCAGAAACGAGCCGGAGGTTTCCAGCGCCCAGTCCAGCCGCGGCGACAGGTTGACGCGGCTGCCCGTGGCCAGGGCGCCGTTGTCGATGTTTCTTCTTGAAATCAGGCTCTCGTCGAGTTTGCGGTCGAATTGGGCCGCCTGGCCTGCCAAACCGAGGCGCAGATTCGCACCGAGATCGATTCCGGTGCGAAAACGGAAATGCGGCAGGCGGTCATAGGGTTTGGCGATATTCAATGCATCGATCAGCGGATCGATGATCTGGATGCGTTGCACGTCGAGATCGGCCTGCAGGGATTCCGACGCGTAACTCAGCCGCGCTTGCCGGTTCAGGTGATTGCGCGTGGTGACGTTGAGCCCGCCGCCGCCGAGGTCGATGAACCAGTCGCGGTCGCTGACCGCGGTGAAATTAACCATCGTGCGCCAGTTCTCGCCGAGCAGGCCGTTGTGCCGGAAGCCGGCGTACCAGCGATTTTCCATTGGCGGCGACCCGGATCCGGGGATGGCGGCGAGCTGCGGATCGAACAGCCTGTCATTGCCGAGCCAGGAAAGGTTCACGGTGTTCATCGACCGTTCGGCGAGATAGCGGAACTCGGCGCCGAGCATGATCCCGCGGTCGCTGACCAGGCGCGGCATGACGGTGGCGTCGTAATGGGGCGCCAGGTTGAGGTAATACGGCAGTTCGAAATCGAATCCGCCGCTGCGGGTCGAGCCCATGCTCGGCGGCAGGAAACCCGAGACACGCTGATCGCCGAGCGGGAAACTCAATTCGAAGGGATAGCGAAGTATGGTCGTGTCGCCCAGTCGCAGGCGCAAGTTCCGGGCCGTGCCGCGGCCTTGCGCCGGGTCGAGCGTCATGGCGTCGGCGGCGATGGTCCAGAACGGGTCGATCGGTTCGCAGCGGCTGAATTCGCCGTTGTCCAGGCTTACGCGGCCTGATTCGCTGTCGTAGACGATCGCGGCGGCGCTGCCGTGGATGCCGGTTTCATGCAGGACGTAGCGGGCCGTCTGCACTCGGCTTAAATCGTTCTGATTGTCGATGAGGGCCGAACTTCCGCGCAGGAGGATGCCGGGCTCGCGGAACTCGACATCGCCTTCGAGTTCGAAAGTGCCGGCGGCATTGTCGATGACGGTTTCACCGTCGTTGGCGATCGTGCGTACGCCTTCCTCCACGGTGACTTCACCGCTGATGCTAATGGTGCCGGGGCCGGTCTGGGTGAATCCTTCGGCGGCGGCAAACCTTGTCTGGTCTGATTTGGTGTCGGGGTCGCCAGTTGCGGTTCTGCTACTATCGGCGAAAGCGCCGCGGCAGGCCGGCGCGAGTTGGGCGCGCTGACCAGGGGACATTGCTTCTATTGGTATCCAGTCGAGAATTTCGAATTCCGCTGGAACGCGGGCGACGCATGCGTCGCCCCTGCAAAGTGGCGTCTGGTCGGAATATTCGGCGGCGTTTGCATGCCAGCTCAAGGCCAGCAATGCGATGGCCGGCAAAATCCTGAAGCCGGATTCAACAGCTTGCATGAGAGATTGATATTCCTGACAGTGAAACGAGAAGGAAATGAGCAAGGGCATCATAATGGAATGAAGTCCGAAAGTTTACCCTCCGCCAAAACCGCTGCGCGGTTTTGACTCCCCCAAGGGGGAGTATCCGGTTCCGCGCGGGTATTGCGTACTCCCCTCTGGGGGAGTCGAATCTGCGAAGCAGATTCGGTGGGGGATTTCGGTATTCGGCTGATTGCCACAGTGAGGACTGTTGAAAATGAAGCAGGCGACGGAAGAAGACAGCCGCCGCGCGGGCTTGACGGCCTGGGTCCGGGCCCGGCTGCGGCAAATGCTGCCGGACGCCCCGGAACTCGGCGAGTTGGAAATCGTCAGTGGCGATGCTAGTCACCGACGTTACTTTCGCGCCCGCCCCACGGTCGAAACATCGTATATCGCGGTCGACGCTCCGCCGCGGAAGGAAGACAGCCGTCCCTTCGTCGAGGTCACCCGTTTGCTGTGCACCGCCTCGCTGCGCGCGCCGGAACTGCATGCCGCGGATCTTGGGCAAGGCTATATGCTGCTTGAAGATTTCGGCGATCAACTATACCTCCCCCATTTGCTGCGGGCGCGGGAAAGCGGCGACTTTGAGGCGGCCGACCGGCTCTATCGCGCCGCCATCGACAGCTTGCTCGATTTGCAGCAGCACGTGGACCCGCGCGAACTTCCCGCATACGGCAAGACGGAACTGACGCGGGAAATGTCACTGTTTCCCGACTGGTTCTGCCGGCGCTGGCTGCAAGTCGAACCCAATACCGAACAAATGGAGATTATCGACGGCTGCTTCGATTTTCTTTGCGGGGCGGCGCTCGCCCAGACCCAGGTCGCGGTGCATCGCGATTACCATTCGCGCAATCTGATGTTGCCGGACGGGGAATCGGGCCGTCCCGGAATACTCGATTTTCAGGATGCGGTCCACGGGGCTTGCAGTTACGACCTCGTTTCCCTCTTGCGCGACTGCTATATCAAATGGGACCGGCGCCGGCTCGAAGACTGGATCGGCCATTACCTGGAAGGCGCGCGGTCCCGAGGCATGGTCACAGAGGTTTCCGATGCGCAATTCCGGCGCGATTTCGACCTGATGGGGCTGCAGCGGCATCTGAAGGTGCTGGGCATCTTCTGCCGACTCACGATCCGCGATCACAAACTCGGTTTCCTGGCCGATATTCCCTTGGTGATGGAATATTTCACCGAAGTCGCCCGGGAATATCGGGAAATGGGACCGATATTGTCCTGGTTCCGCCGCGAGCTTGAGCCGCGCGCCCGCGACAAGTTGCGACCGGTGAACTGATGCAGGCGATTCTGCTCGCGGCCGGGCGCGGCGAGCGCATGCGGCCTCTTACCGACACCACGCCCAAGCCGCTGCTGAAAGTCGGGGCGCATACCTTGATCGAACATCAACTCATGCGTCTGGCCCGGGCCGGCATCGAGCGCGCCGCGGTCAATCTGTTCCATCTTGGCGGCATGATTCGCGAAACTCTCGGCGACGGTTCGCGCTTCGGACTGGAAATCGCTTATTCGCCCGAAGCGGAATTGCTCGATACCGCCGGCGGCATCATTCAGGCCATGTCATTGATCGAAGGTGAATCATTCATCGTCGCCAATTCCGACGTCTGGACCGGGTTCGACTATTCCGCATTGCGGCCCGTGGACGGCGGGAGAACCCTGGCGCATCTGGTGCTCGCGCCGAATCCGCCGGCCAGACCGAACGGCGATTTCTTGCTGGATGGTGAAGGCCGCGTCCACGACTGTATCGATGCCCCGGCGGCTCGATGCACTTTCGCCGGCATCAGCGTCATGCATCGCAATCTGTTCACCGGCCTGAAGCCCGAGCCGCTGTCCGTGGCGCCCCTGTTGCGCGCGGCCATGAACCGCGGCCAGGTTGGTGGAGAGCTGTTTCAGGGCGAATGGATGGACATCGGCACGCCCGAACGCCTGCGGGAACTCAATGCGCGGCAATAATGCTAAACTCCCCCGCGCCAATGAGATTCTGCGACTTCGCTTCGCTACGCGCAGAATGACGAAGTGGGGGCGCTTCGCTACGCGCAGAATGACGAAGTGAGGGCGCTTCGCTACGCGCAGAATGACGGTGCGGGAAACGGTCATCCTGCGCGAAGTCGCAGGATCTCGTCGCCAAAATGAGAATTGTTGACGACCCCCTTATGAACGACTACCTCATAGCGCCTTCGATCCTTTCCGCCGATTTCGCGCGGCTCGGCGATGAAGTCGAAGCCGTGCTCGACGCGGGCGCGGATGTCATCCATTTCGACGTGATGGACAACCATTACGTGCCCAATCTGACTATCGGACCGATGGTCTGCGCGGCCCTGCGCAGGCATGGCGTCACCGCTCCCATCGACGTGCATCTGATGGTGACCCCCGTCGACCGGCTCATCACCGATTTCGCCGAAGCGGGCGCGAGCTATATCAGCTTTCATCCCGAGGCCAGCCACCACGTCGACCGCGGCCTGCAACTGATTCGCGATCATGGCTGCAAGTCCGGACTGGTTTTCAATCCCGCCTCGCCGCTCAATTGTCTCGATTACCTGCTCGACAAGATCGATCTGGTATTGCTGATGTCGGTGAATCCGGGTTTCGGCGGCCAGAAGTTCATTCCTTCCACGCTCGACAAATTGCGGCAAGCGCGTTCGATCATCGACGAGGCGGAAAATCCGATCCGGCTCGAAGTCGACGGCGGCGTCGGCGTCGACAATATCCGCGCCATCGCCGAGGCCGGCGCCGACATGTTCGTGGCCGGTTCGGCCATCTTCAACAGCGAAGACTATCGCGCCACCATCGGCGCCATGCGCGCCCAGCTCGAACAGGCCCGGCCTTGACCCGATGTTCGGGGATGAATGCCGGTTCAACGATCACGGGCGACGCATGCGTCGCCCCCACAGTTTCGTGATCGCATTGCCGGCGGCGGTTGAAAATCGCCGCGCAGACGCAGGGGCGAGGCATGCCTCGCTCGCGACTGCCATACGAGACTGGGGGAGAAACTGATGGACGAGCAGCGATTTCGGCAGCTTGCGGAACAGGGCTGCAACCGGATTCCGGTCGCGCGCAAGGTGCTGGCCGATCTTGAAACGCCGCTCAGCGCCTATCTGAAACTCGCCGACGGCCCTTACAGCTTCTTCTTCGAATCGGTCGAGGGAGGCGAGCAATGGGGCCGTTACTCGATCATCGGCCTGCCTTGCCGGACGCTGTTGCGGGTAACCGGAACCCGGCTCACCGTGGAAACCGACGGCGAAGTCGTCGAGCGGCGCGAACTGGACGACCCGTTTCCCTTCATCGCCGAATTCCAGGCGCGATTCCGCGCCCCCGGGGCGCCTGGCGATCAGCGATTCAACGGCGGCCTCGTGGGCTATTTCGCCTACGATACCGTGCGCTACGCGGAAACGCGGATCGGCCCGTCAACAGGACGCGACGATATCGGCGCGCCGGATATCCTGCTCATGGTGGCCGACGAGATCGTCATTTTCGACAACCTCATGGGGACCGCGTCCCTGGTGGTCAACGCAGACCCCGCTCAAGCCGATAGTTTCGCCGCCGCGCGGGGGCGCCTCGACGAACTGGAGCGGCGGCTCGGCGGCAAGTTGGAATTGCCGCCGAACGGAGCGGGAACAATCGAAGACCGCGATTACCATCAACATTTTCCGGAAGCCGACTTCAAGCGCGCGGTCGAGCGGATCAAGGACTACATCGTTGCCGGAGATTGCATGCAGGTGGTGCTGTCACAGCGCATGTCGGGGGATTTCGACGGCGAACCGCTGCATCTGTACCGCGCCTTGCGCCATCTGAATCCTTCGCCCTACATGGTTTTTTTCAATCTCGATGACCACCACGTGGTGAGCGCCTCGCCCGAGATCCTCGCACGGGTGGAAAACGGCAAGATCACCGTGCGCCCGCTCGCCGGCACGCGTCATCGCGGCGCAACCGAGGAAGAGGACCTCGCTCTCGAGAAGGAACTGCTCGCCGATGAGAAGGAACTGGCCGAGCACCTCATGCTGATCGACCTGAGCCGGAACGATTCGGGGCGGGTATCGAAGATCGGTTCGGTGCG
>JANQSV010000353.1 GCA_028279115.1 Pseudomonadales bacterium | reverse complement strand
GACGTGCCGAAGCCCGCCGCGAATTTCCGCGCGGCGCCCGTAAACGGGCATTTGACGGTGTCGTGCATGGTGTCTCCTTGTATCTGGATGTTCAGGTTGCATGTGGGAGTCGAGATTTCTGTCTCAACGATTCGCCGAGCAAATTAGCACATCTCAATTCATTTGGATAATTGATATTACTGCATGATTTCATCGGAAAAACCGATAATATCGCGGAATCGAATTGTGGCGCGCCAGACGGCGGTCAGGTGACTGGCGTCGCGCCAATTCCGGGAGGCAAAGTATTTTCGCCCGATTTCCCGGCAATCCGGACTTTGTTCGATTTGCCGTCGGAGGTCGGCCTCATCGACTCCTTTTCGTCCCGCGAATAGTGGGCAGATAGACCGGGCGAGGGCGGCGCTTCCGTTCGCCGCGCCGCGTTATTTTCCCGAAACGCGCGTTGTCGCCTGGATGTGCCGCCGTCCGCCCGCGTTGCGGGAAATAACCGGAATTCGGCCACCCGCGGATTTTTCTCGCGAAAACTTGCCTTGCCTCCCGGTCTTGTTACGATTATCCCGAAAGAAGTGGGTCCGCGTGGCCGCGCCAGGAAATCTGCGCCGGAAATTGCGCATTTTTCGAACCTGTCGCCTATACCAGAGCTACCGGAAAGGAAAACGAGGATTCCACGATGTTGAATACGCTGCTCATGTCATTCTCCGGGCGCCTGGCGGTGCTCGTGGCGTTGCTGTTCTGGTTCTTGTGGTTCCAGTCCCGCTGGCGCAAGGACGGGACCGGGTTGCGCGAGCTTATCGCCAATTCGGGCAAAGGTCTGCTCGGAGAGATCGCGGACTGCGGAAAAGAACTGCGGAAGGAGATAACCGACCGCAAAGACGAACCGGGCAAAGCGTCGGATCGCGTGGCGCGGATGGAGGGACAACTCGGGTCGCCGCCCCATTCCGGCAATCCGCGGCCGAGGCGGAAGTCGGAATAGGGGAAATGGAAATGTCCGAACTCGCGAAAACAGCCCGTCGCTCACTGGCCGACAACATGGGCCTGATTCTGGCCGTGACGGCCATTATCGGCTCCCTTCTATGGATGTCCACTTCGCTTCGCAACGAAATGGGTTCTTTCCGCAACGAAATGGACGCGCGTTTTGACGCCGTAGATGTTCGATTCAATCAGGTGGACGCCCGTTTCGAACAAGTGGACGCCCGTTTCGAGCAAGTGGATGCCCGCTTCAACCGCATTGATGCCCGCCTTGATCGTGTGGAGAGCCACCTGGAACGAATCGACGCCCAACTCTACGACCTGAACGGCCGCCTGGCCAGAGTCGAATCCGGCGTTTTCAGCAACGCGCTTCCCGCACATCCGGAAACCCCGCCCGGGGATGGCGCCGTGCCGGACCCGGACCCCGTGGCCGACCTGTGACCCGGCGGCTCTTCCCGCGCCGCCGCGCTCCCGGAAACCGCGGTCGAGGCGGGAGTCCGGGTAAATATGCGGACATGCAACCGTTGCCCGCCGAGAAGTCGGCTTTTTTGTTCGACACCCCCGAAAAAATGGTTTAGGGATACGGCGATGCGGAGTTTCCCGCATGGCGGTTTCTCATCCGGAAGGTCTGTTCCGGCAGGGTCGGCGAGGGATTTGGCCGACCCGGACGCGACCGCCGCCGCAAGACAGAGTCTTGGTCTTGGAGTACGCACTGGTTTTGTCATGCAGCCCGCTGGACGCCGGCGGAGAAATTACCCCGCGGGGATCGCCGCAAAACTGAACGAAACGGCCCGCGCCGCTTTCGCTCATAAAAACAGTGAAATTTCCGATGGAGAGATATTATGTACTTCAAGATGCCACAAAAGAGAAGCCTGCTTTGCGCGGTCGGCGGGGCGTCCGGGACGGGAGCCGACAGTCCGAGCGCGCCTTCGATCCGCGCCACGCGATCCGACACTTTCCCGAAATCCTTTCGCAAATCGACTTGGCAGTCCGCTATCTCCTTGCGCATCGCCTCGAATCCATCGGCGATCTCCTCGCGCAAGACTTTGAAATCCTTGTGCAATCTGGATTGCAGCCAGATAATCAGCAGCGTAATCAGCAATAGCGCCAGCAGCATGTTGTATGTGCCATCGTTCAAAGCGGCGAAAATTGCGTTTATCATGGTATTGGCTTCCTTTGGCCCGTTTCCGTTGACCAAATCCTGGTAGCAATTTTCGGCGGCGCTATATTTTCGGAGAAAATGCCGTTCTCCCACCCTGTTCGTGGTCACGCTGGCATACTCGGGGAGGATGATGAAATTTTTGCGAAAAATAGTTTAAAGCGTTTAAACTTAGCGCCTCACCGAACTCATCGAATCGATGCAACGAGACAAACGATGAAAATCAAGACGTTGACCGGTTTTATCGCATTATTGCTCGCCGGATCGTTCGCATTGGCCCAGAACGGGGATTACCGGGTTCCGCGCACGGAATGGGGGTGGCCCGATCTGCAAGGTGTATGGAATTTTTCCTCCGATGTGCCCATGCAGCGACCGCAACGATATGGCGCGCGGCAATTCCTGACCGGGGAAGAACTTGAAGAGCGCCGGGCGCAGATCGCGGCCAACCGCGCCGCCGCAGACGCCGCCGCGGCGCAACTGGTGCTGGAGCCGGATGCTCCCGAGGCGACCAGCAATCCCGGCGGCTATAACGATTTCTGGATTGAAACAGCGGGTCTTGGCGATGTAGTGCGCACCTCGCACATCGTTCATCCCGAAGACGGCAGGATTCCGCCGGCGATTGAAGGCGCGCCGCGGCAATTCGGCGGCCTCGGTCCCGATATCCCCGGCGAACGCCCGGTGCGCTATGTGGTCGGCGGCATCAGCAAGGATGGTCCGGAGGACCGCGGCCTGTCCGAGCGCTGCATCGTCGGCTTCAATTCGGGCCCGCCCTTCGTGCCCAGCCTGTACAACAACAACATGCAGATTTTCCAGAACCGCGACACCGCTGTCATCATGACCGAGATGATTCACGACGCCCGCATCGTGCCGCTGGTGGAGAAGCCGCCCCTGCATGACGACATCCGCCTGTGGTCCGGCGATTCCCGCGGCTGGTGGGACGGCGACACGCTGGTGGTGGAAACGAAGAATTTCACCGGCTACCGCCAGACTTTCGCGAGTACCGGCACGGATTACGACATGGTGCTGACCGAACGCTTCACGCGCACCGCGTACGATACCGTCGAATACGAGTTCACGATCGACGATCCGTCCACTTTCACCGACAGGATCACGGTCGTGGTTCCGATGATCAAGGTGGCGGGACAGATCTACGAATATGCCTGCCACGAAGGCAACTACGGCATGATGAACACCTTGCGCGGCGCGCGCGTCGACGAGCGGCGTCTGGCCGAAGGCGAAGATTTGCCCGAGCGCGACTAAGCAGAGATTCTGCGACAAAATGGCAGGATTGCCATTTTGGACGGCGCGTAGCGCCGCCCCCGCAGGGGGCGAGGGGCATGGATGCCCCGAGTCACTGCGCTTCGCTCCGCGCAGAATGACGGGGATGGGACTTCGCGCCTCCAATCTGTCATTCTGCGCGAAGCCGCAGAATCTCTCGCCGGGTGGCTTGATATCCGACAAAACATGAAAGGGTCGAACATGAAATTTCAGGCATTAATCGGTTTTGCAATATCCCTGCTCATCGGTTCGGCCGCGTTGGCGCAGAACGACGACATTCCGCGCACGCCGTCCGGCAAGCCCGATTTCAGCGGCATCTGGCAGGCGATCACTCAAGCGCATTACGATATCGAACCCCACGCGGCGCGAATGGGTCCCCACCCCGGTCTGTTCGGCGCCCATTCGGCGATCCCGGCAAGTCTCGGCATCGTCGAGGGCGGACGCATTCCCTACAACGAGCAAGCTTTGCGGGTGCGCGACGCCAATCGCGCCAACGCGCTGGAAAACGATCCGCTCAGCAAGTGTTTCATGCCCGGCGTGCCGCGCGCGAACTATCTGCCTTTTCCCTTCCAGGTCGTGCAATCGACCGACGTCATCCTGATCGCCTACGAATACGCCGAAGCCAACCGCATACTCTATGTGGATCAGCCCGAGATTACTTCCCAGGTCGACGCCTGGATGGGCCATTCCAACGCCCATTGGGAGGGCGATACCCTGGTCGTGCGCGTGACCGGCCAGATGCCCGACACCTGGTTCGACCGGGCGGGCAACCACCATAGCTGGGAAATGGTCGTTGAAGAACGCTGGGCCTTCAGCGGCCCCGACCATATCGACTACGAGGCCACGATCACCGATCCCCAGACCTTCACCGAACCCTGGACGATCAGCCTGCCGCTTTACCGGCGCATGGAGCCAAACATGCAGTTGCTCGAGTTCAAATGCGCGGAATTCTCCGAAGAGTTCCTGTACGGTGAATGGCGCAAGGAGGGAACCCCGATCGGGAATCCCCCGCAGTAACTCGGAAGATTGGTGCAGGGCTTGGTCAAGCTGGAATAAGTGTATGTCTGCGGGCACGCTGGATTCGCAGCCGCCTTCCCCCACCGTCTCGGCTGCGGGCTGTCGCCCTTGCCTCGCCGACTCCCCCAAAGGGGGAGTATCACCAGTTGGCGCCCGCGTCCCCCACTCCCCCTTGGGGGAGTCAAAATTGCGAAGCAATTTTGGTGGGGGCCCAGCCTGGAATGCGTCGCCGCAAGAAATTGCCGATTCTTGAACCACATTGATTGAAAGAAGGAAACGATGATGCGAACAGGTTTTGACCGGGTTTTGACTATCTGTGCAGCCGTGCTGCTTTGCTGGGCTTCTAACTCGGCGGCCCAGGACGATTTCCGCTTCTGGACCGACGACAACTACGATCCGGCGATTCCCTCGATCGGGCAGGTGCTCGGTTACGCCCCCGGCGAGCGAATCACCTGGCACCGCGATGCGATCCGCTATTTCGAAGCGCTCGCCGAGGCCGCGCCCGATCGCGTGCAAATCGTCGAATACGCGCGAAGCTGGCAGGGCCGGGAACTGATCTACGCGGTGCTTTCGTCGGCGGAAAACATGGACCGGATCGAGGATATCAAGGCCGGAATGCAGCGCCTGAGAGACCCCCGGCAAACTTCGGCGACTGAGGCCGCGGCCATCATCGAGAATCAGCCGCCGGTGACCTGGCTTTCCTATGCCGTGCACGGCAATGAAATATCCACGACCGACGCCGCGATGCTGACCGCGTATCATCTGCTCGCCTCGCGCGGCGACGAGCGCGTGGCGGACATCATGGACGACACCGTGGTCGTCATCGATCCGATGCAGAACCCGGACGGCCGCGACCGCTTCATTCACCACTTTACGAGTTCCCTCGGACTTCAGCCCGACTCCGACCGGCTCTCGGCGGAGCACGACGAGCCCTGGCCCGGCGGCCGCACCAATCATTACCTTTTCGACATGAACCGCGACTGGTTCATCATGACCCAGCCGGAGACCCGGGGCCGCATCGCCGCCTTGCGGGAATGGTATCCGGTGGTCTTTGTCGACGCGCACGAAATGGGCGGGGACAGCACCTATTTCTTCGCCCCCGAGGCGGTTCCCTACAATCCGCACCTGGCCGCGGATCAGACCGAAAGCCTGCGATTGTTCGGCCGCAACCACGCCGGATGGTTCGACGAATTCGGCCTCGATTACTTTACCCGCGAGATCTTCGACGCTTTCTATCCGGGCTATGGCGCAAGCTGGCCGTCGTATTACGGCGGCATCGCCATGACTTACGAGCAGGCTTCCTCCCGGGGACTGGTGTTCCGCCAGTACGATGGCAACGATCTGACCTACGCCTATACCGTGCGCAATCATTTTCTGACTTCGCTTTCCACGGCGGAAACCGTCGCCGTCAACCGGGAGAAATTGCTGACCGATTTCTACGACTACCAGGTCACCGCCATCGAGGAGGGCGAGCAGGAGGAAAACCGCGCCTATCTGTTTCCGGCGCAGGCCGACCAGGCAGCCGTAACCCGCATTGCCGGACTGCTGACCCGTCAGGGCGTCGAGGTCTTGCGCGCGACCGGGGCCTTCGACGCCTGCGGAATCGATTATGCGGCCGGCAGCCATCTGATCAGGGCGGATCAGCCCGCCAAGCGCTTCGTGCGCACCTTGCTCGAACCCCGGGTATCCATGGAGGATGACTTTCTCGCCGAACAGGAAGAGCGGCGGGCGAACAATCTGCCGGATCAGATCTACGACGTTACCGCCTGGTCGCTGCCGCACATGTTCAATGTCGACATGAATATCTGCAACCGCGTACCCGCCGGCGAGTTCGAAGCCGCCGGATCGGAACTGTTCATCCCCGCCGAGGTGCAAGGCGGCGAGGCGCAAGTCGCCTATCTGGTTCCCTGGGGTTCGGCCCCGGCAGCGCGGCTGTTGGCGAGGGGACTGCTTGCCGGACTCGACATCAAGAGCAACGATCTCGCCTTCACCAATCTCGGCAGGGAATACCCGGCCGGAACGCTCATCATCGACGTGGCCGACAATCCCGGCGATTTGTACGGAACCATGTCCGAACTCGCGCGCGAAACCGGCGCCGAAGTCGTCGCAGTGAACGATAGCTGGGTGACCGACGGTCCGAGTTTCGGCAGCGGCAACGTGGTGCGATTCAACGCTCCCAGGGTAGCGATCGCCTGGGACGAGCCGACCGCGGCTTACAGCGCGGGCAATACGCGTTTCGTCATCGAACGGCAGTTCGATTATCCGGTCACTCCGATCCGCACGGACCGGCTCGGTTCGGCCGATCTCGACCGCTACCAGGTTTTGCTGCTGCCGTTGACCGCCGGCGGGAGCTATGGCAGCGCGCTCGGCGAATCCGGCGTGGAGAACCTGAAGAATTGGGTCGGCGACGGCGGCGTATTGATTGCCATGGGCAACGCCACGCGCTTTCTGGCCGACCCGGAAGTCGATCTGCTCGCGGTAAGACGCGAACGGGCGGTCGTGGAAGTCGAGCCCGGCGAAGAGGAAGAAGAGGGC
>JANQSV010000348.1 GCA_028279115.1 Pseudomonadales bacterium | reverse complement strand
TGAACAAGGGCTCGAACATGCCGGAATGCTGGACGAGGCATCCGCGCCATCGGAGACCCTGGCCGGCGTACCCTTCCTGCTCAAGGATCTCAGCGACCTGAAAGGAACCCATACGAGTTATGGCAGCGAACTTTTCAGGAATTACGTGGCAAGATCCTCATCGCCCGGCGTGCAATTGTACGAAGCCGCCGGCCTGACGATACTCGGCAAGACCAATACGCCGGAGTTCGGCCTGGCTCTGACCACCGAACCCGTCGCCACCGGACCGACCCGCAATCCCTGGCACACCGACTATTCCACCGGCGGCTCAAGCGGCGGCGGCGCGGCGGCGGCGGTGGCGGCCGGCATCGTGCCGGTAGCCCAAGCTTCAGACGGCGGCGGCTCGATACGGATTCCGGCCAGTTGCTGCGGACTGTTCGGCCTCAAGCCGAGCCGCGGGCTGACCCAGGCGGGCACGGTGCTGTCAGAGAACTGGAGCGGCATGGCGGTGGAACACGTGGTTTCGAGAACAGTGCGCGACAGCGCCGCGTTTCTCGATCTGATCACGCTGCCCGTGGACCAGAATCTGTTCGCCCGGCCGGAATCTCCGGCATCCTTCCTCGCGGCGCTCGATACGCCCTGCCCGCGCCTGCGAATCGGCATACAGGACAGCCATCCCACGGGCGAGGCGCTCGACGGCGAATGCGTCGCAGCGGTGCAGGCAGCCGCGGCGCATTGCGAGTCGCTCGGACACGTCGTGGAGCCCTTCAGTCACCCGCTCGACTACGAGGCGCTCAATTCGGTCATGGGACAACTCGTCTGCGTGCACACCTGGCGTTCGATCGTCCGCGGCCTGCGCTATTACAAGATTGAACTCAATGAGGCGCCGCTTGAACGTTCGACCCGCTTCATGGCGGGACGCGGCGCCGAGATTCCGGCCGTGGACTACCTCGCCGCGCGGGACCTGTTGCGCATCGCCGAAAAACAGATGGCCAAAGCGCACGAGCAAGTCGATGTGATCGTCTCCCCCGTACTCGCCAAAACCCCGGCAAAACTCGGCTGGCTCGACATGAACGGCGAGGATCAGCGCGAGTACGTCAGCCGCTTCCGCGAATACGGCGGTTTCACCGCTGTTTGCAACGGCACCGGCCAGCCGTCGATGTCGATGCCCCTGCATCGCACCGCCGAAGGCCTGCCCGTCGGCGTCATGTTCACCGCCGCCTGGGGCTCCGACCTGCTCCTGCTGCAACTAGCGAAGCAACTCGAAACCGCCGCCCCCTGGCCGCAGATCGCTCCCTGAAAAATTGAAAATTTGTCCCTGAAAACATTGCAAATATGTCTGCATTTCCATTGTAAATATGTTTGTGAATTCATTGAAAAATTGACTCCATGCTGTTAGTGTCAAGTCCTAGAGCGCGAACTGATTGATTTTTCGATGAAAAACGGGTCGGAACACGTTTTGCACAAGCGTAGCGACGAGTCTTCTCCCCAGGGGGGGTGGAATTACCTCAAGAGAGTGGCCGACAAAGAACTGTCCCTTTCCCTGCAGGCGGCTGGCGCGGTATTGATCGAAGGCCCCCGAGCCTGCGGCAAGACCGCCGCAGCGCGAAACATTGCAGCGAGCGAAGTCATGCTGGATATTGATCGGACAGCGCGGGAAATGACCAATATCGATCCGAGCGTGATCCTTGATGGCCCCATCCCCCGTTTGATCGACGAGTGGCAGCAAACCCCACTGATCTGGAACCACATCAGGCACACCGTTGATAATCGTCAAGCAAAAGGTCAATTCATACTTACCGGCTCGTCGGTTCCGGCAGACGACGTCACGCGCCACAGCGGGGCAGGACGAATAATTCGATTGCGGCTGCGACCGATGTCGCTTTTTGAATCGGGCCAAAGCCACGGTCGTGTATCACTGAAGGCATTGCTTGGCGGCACACCCGCTCGGAGCGCATCGCTCGACTTGCCTGTTCGCAAACTGGCCGAATCAATCTGTGTTGGGGGCTGGCCTGGACATATCGGAAAAACTTCCGCTGTCGCCATGAGACTAAACCGCAACTATGTCGATGAAATTTGCCGCGTAGACTTGCGGAGGGTCGATGGGGTCCAGCGCGACCCGGGCAGAGTTCGCCGCTTCATCCAATCGCTGGCGCGTAACGTTTCGACCTGCGCTTCGCTGGCCACCATCGCCCGCGATGTCGCCAGTCAGGACCAGTTGCCAATGACCGGCCACACCGCTCGCGAGTACCTGGGCGCGCTTGAACGCTTGATGGTCGTGGAAGACCAGCCGCCTTGGGCGGTACATTTGCGATCCCGCTCCCGGCTGCAGCAATCTGCGAAACGGCACTTCGTCGATCCATCCGTCGCTGCGGCGGCGCTTCAAGCAAGCCCGGAGCACTTGCTGAATGACTTCGAATTGTTCGGATTGTTGTTCGAATCCATGGTAGTGCGGGATTTGCGGGTCTACGCCCAAGCCATGGACGCAAACGTTCATCACTATCGCGACAACACCGGCCTGGAAGTCGACGCGATCATCGATGCCGGTCCAGGGCGGTGGGCGGCCTTCGAAATCAAACTTGGGTCCGGTAGAACTGACGAAGCTGCGAAAACACTGCTGAAATTCGCGGAACGTGTCGATTCCAAGCGTTGCGGCAAACCCGCCGCTCTCGCTGTAATCGTCGATAGCGGCTACGGATTCCGCCGTCCCGACGGCGTGAACGTGATTCCAGTCGTTGCGTTGGGACCGTAACCAACGCATCCAACGGGGCTAGACCAACTCGAAATCGACGCCCCCTGGCCGCAGATCGCTCCCTGACATATGAGGAGTCTGACTCCGAAATCGTTGAAAATGTGTTTGCGGAAAATTAGCCGTTTGCTGGCCAGGTGGCGAAAGGCGCGTTACCATTCCATGAAGCCTCACACGAAATTGGGGGGGAAGTGGCCGAATCAACGAAATCTCCGACTGCGAAATCTTCGCGCCGGGCAAGTTATCAGGATGTTCTGGACGCACCGGAGCATCTGGTCGCCGAAATCGTGGACGGCGTTCTTCACACGCATTCCCGGCCCGCACCCCTGCATGCATACGCTTATGCGAATCTCGGCGCCAGGTTGGGGAACCTTTTCGGCCGAGGCGGCGATAACGGCGCCGGCGGCTGGTTGATTCTTCTGGAGCCCGAATTACATCTGGGAGAGGACATTCTCGTTCCGGATGTTGCCGGCTGGAGACAGGAACGCATGCTCGCGCCGCCGGATACCGCGTATTTCACGGTGGCGCCCGATTGGGTCTGCGAAATTCTCTCACCTTCGACCCGCGCCCTCGATCAAGGCGCGAAACGGGATACATACGCCCGCGAAGGCATCGCCCATCTATGGTTCGTCGACCCCGAAGCGAAATCTCTCGAAGTCTTCGAGTTGCGCGACGGTCATTGGACCTTACTTGAGACCGCCACCGGCGAAGCCGAGGTTTCACCGCCGCCCTTCAGCGCGGCCCCATTCAACCTCGGCGATCTCTGGTGGCAATCCACACCGCAGCCGCCACAACCTTCCGGCGTCCATGAACCCGCCGCCACAGCGGCGCAATCTCCTGCCGCGGGATAAGGACGTTTCGATCAACGTCGCCCCCCAGCCTCAGATCGTACCCTGCAAAATTCTCCGGGCAGAGTAAGCGGCAACTCTACCGGGCCTTTTCGGCAATTTCATCCGGCTGCGAATTGTCAAGCAGTTCATTCCAGTTGTTCGGAATCTTGCCATTTTCCAGCATCTGACGGAAAACACGATACGCATCGGTTCTGCTTCCGTACGCGCGTTTGTTTTCCTCATCGGTTACCCATGCATACACAATGATTCCCGCTTTGGAGTGAAACCGGAAGAACAGCCGATACTGCTGAAAGAATTTGGCCCGAAACCAGTTTGTGTATTGGTCGCCAAGGGTTTTTCCCAGGCGAAACTCTCCACGGGACGGATCCTGTGGAATGACATCGAACATCAACTTTCTTATTGCAAGTAACCGTTTGTTGGCGTTTTTCCTGGAGTAGCCAGCCGGATCCTTCTGCTTGAGGGCCATGACCTGGATTGACAACTCCTCCAATTGGCCACGAAACATGGGATGCACATAGATCGCCCAGCCGTTGAATTTCGGAATGATCGGGTCATTGTCATTCATTCGTCTTCAGCCGATAGCGGAGCGTCCAGGTCGATGTCGAAATCTCCCACGACTGAAAAGATTCGATCCATGAAACTCCGGTCAACGAATTCCAGCCGTTCCGGGTGATCAGCCAAGTCACGGGCGAGAAACTCAAGGAAGGCGCCGAGCACCGGATCGTCCCCCTCGGATCGATCGCTGCGGGAAAGCACGACTTCCCCATTGGAGCGGATCGAAAATTGAATCTTGTCGCGCTTTCCCAATCGCAACGCCCGACGGACGATTTCCGGCACAGTCGTCTGATACCGATCGGTCAAGGTAGATTCGACTTGCAGATTTTCAATCGACATGGCGACCTCCAATGGATTGCTGGACTGATCACAAGGGTAATGCAAGCCACTTACCATGTCAATGCAATTGCATTACTCTGTTTGTCCCGACGATGTCCGATCGGGGCGCATACAAGAATTTGCTGTTTTCTGGCCCGACAGCGAAAGCCGGGTTACCATAAAAGCGGGAAACGGGACGTTTACGCCCGTGAAGGCATCGCTCACTTGTGGTTCGTCGACCCGGAAGCGCAAACGCTCGAAGTCTTCGAACTCCGCGATGCCCATTGGAGCCTGCTCGAAACCGCCACCGGCAAAGCCGAAGTGTCGCCACCGCCTTTCGGCGCCGCCCCATTCAACTTTGGCGACCTCTGGTGGCAATCCGTGCCGCAGCCGCCGCAACCATCCGGTGTGCATGAGCCCGCCGCTACGGCGACTCAATCTCCCGCCGCAGGTTAGACCTGCTGCATGGCGCCCTGGATGCGGTCGAGCGCTTCTTCGAGCAAGGGCCGGGCGAGGCCGAGGTTCATGCGCATGCGGCCTGAGCCCCAATAGGCCGAACCCGGGTTGAGCTTGACGCCCGAAG
>JANQSV010000347.1 GCA_028279115.1 Pseudomonadales bacterium | reverse complement strand
GACCGTGAAATACCAGGAATTGTCGGCGAAGAAGTCGTCACCGGCGAGTTCGATGCGGCCGACATGGCTGCCCTGTTCGGGGAAACTCGCATTGAAGCTCACCACCCGCTCGGAACGATCGTCGAGTTCCACCGACCGGCTGTCGACGACCTGCCCGTCGATGAACAGGCTGAGGTCGGCGCGTTCACGGAACAGCGAGCCGGTCGAGCGGACCCGGGCCAGGATCTGCTGCTGAAGTTCGTCTTCGAGCAATTGTTCGGGTGAGCGAACGTCGGTAAGCGTGAGATTGACCGATTCGGGCACGCCGACGTCGATGCCGCTGAAACGGATTCCCGGCGCCAGTTTCCAGTTCTCCTCGACGTTTGCCATGCCGCCTTCCTGGAAATCCGAAATCAGGTACAGCGCGCGATTCTCGAAGCGAGAAGACTCCAGCAACTGGTTCGCCAGGCGCAGCGCCGGCATGAAATTCGTCGCGCCATAGCCCGGCTCGACTTCCCGCAGCAACGAACCGACGTTGTCGAGATCGGTATTGAACTCGCGCACCATGCCCACGCTTTCGTCGAAAGTTACCAGGGCCACTTCGTCACCCGCGTTGAGATCGTCGAGCAGATCGAGCGCCTCGTCCCGGGCTTCCTCGAACACGTCCTCGTAGCGCATGCTCATCGACACGTCGAGCAGCAGCACCGCGGATTGCGGGTCCGAATCGAGCAACCGCGCCACCGACTGGTCGAGCAGCGGGCGGGCGAAGGCGAAGACCAGCAAGGCGATCAATCCCGCGCGCAGGGCCAGCAACAGCAATTGCCGCAAATGCTGGAACAGCACGAGCTTGCGCGAGGTTTTCTTGAGAAAGCGCACGGTGCTGAACATCATCTTCGGCGGCTTTTCCCTGCGAATCAGATGGATCGCCACGGGTATGAGCGCGGCGAACAATCCGAGCAGGAACAGCGGCGTCAGGAATACCATCAGAAGCTTCTCGCCCTTCTCAGCATATAGGCCGAAAGGGCCTGGTCGAGGGGCTGGGCGGTGTCCATCAGGCAATAGTCGACGCCGCTGCCCTGGCATTTCTTGCGGCAGAAATCCAGGAACTCGTTGACATGCTGCAAATAGGACTTGCGGATCGCCACCGGCGAGGTGATGAAGCTCTCGCTGTTTTCCATGTCGATGAACTCGGTCGCCTCGGTGAACGGGAAGTCGAGTTCGGCATGGTCCATGATCTGGAAAGCGATCACGTCGTGGCCCATGGCGCGCAGGTTCTGCAGCGTGCGGATCACGCGTTCCTCGTCATCGAGCATGTCGGTGATGAGAATCACGAAGCTCTTCCTGTAGAGCGACATCGCCAGATCGGTTAGCGGCTTGACGACATCGGTGCCGGCGCCGTTTTCGACCTTTGCGAGCGAGCGCAGGATGCGCATCAGGTGCATCTGCCGGCACTTGGGCGGGATGAATTCGCGGATTTCCTCGTCGAAGACGATCAATCCCACGGCGTCGCGCTGGCGCATGATGAAATACGCCAGCGCCGAGGCCAGGGTTATGCCGTATTGCAACTTTGTGAACGAGCCGGTTCCGTACGCCATGGAGGCGCTGGAATCGAGCAGGATGACGCAGCGCACATTGGTCTCGTCCTCGTACTGCTTGACGTAGAACTTGTCGCTGCGCGCGTAGAGCCGCCAGTCGACATGGCGCATGTCGTCGCCGGGATAGTAATGGCGGTAATCGTTGAATTCGACGCTGAAACCCCGGTCGGGGCTCTTGTGCAAGCCGGACAGGAAACCCTCCACGGCCACCCGGGCGCGCATTTCCAGGTTGGAAAGCCCCGCCAGGACGGATGGATCGAGAAAGTTGAGGGATTCCGACATCGAACCTAGTCCTCAAGTTCCGCGCTTGGCGCGGGCACGGCGTCAAGCAGCATGGAAATGACCTTGTCGGTGGTCACGCGTTCCGCTTCGGCATGAAAGTTGAGCAGGATCCTGTGCCGCAGGATCGAATGCGCCAGCGCGCGCACGTCGCCGTAGGAGACGTTGAAACGGCCGGAAAGCAGGGCCCGCACCTTGCCCGCCAGGATCAGGTTCTGCGAGGCGCGGATGCCTCCGCCCCAACTGACCCAGTCCCGGATGAATTGCGGCGAGGTCTCGGATTGCGGCCGCGAGGCATGCACGAGGCGCACGGCGTAACGGATGACGGCCTCCGCCGCCGGAACCTGCCGCGCGATACGCTGAAAATCGAGAATGTCCTGCCCGCCGAGCGGATGCGCCAGCGGATTGTCGTAAGTCTGGGTGGTCGTGGTGACGACGGTTATCTCGTCGGATTCGGACAGGTAATCGAGTTCGATCTTGAACATGAAGCGGTCGAGTTGGGCTTCGGGCAACGGATAAGTGCCTTCGAGTTCGATCGGATTCTGGGTCGCGAGCACGAAGAACGGCGCCGACATCGGATGCGTCCTGCCCGCCGCGGTCACCTGGCGCTCCTCCATCGCTTCAAGCAGCGCCGACTGGGTCTTGGGCGGGGTGCGGTTGATCTCGTCCGCAAGCAGGATATTGGTGAAGATCGGCCCGGCGACGAATTTCAGGCTGCGATGGCCCTCGGTCTCTTCGACGACCTCGGACCCGACCACGTCGGCGGGCATCAGGTCCGGCGTGAACTGGATGCGGCTGAACTTGACCTGCAGGATGTCGGCCACGGTCTTGATCAGGAGCGTCTTCGCCAGTCCCGGCACGCCCGTGACCAGGCAATGTCCGCCGGCGAACAGCGCGATCAGCAATTCGTCGATGATCTCATGCTGGCCGATGATGACCTTGTGGATTTCCTCCACGATCTTCTCCCTGCCTTCCTGCATGCGTTTGACCAGGCTCAGGTCGTCCTGACTTTCCATTACCACCGCTTCTGCTTCTGACATGCCTTGTTTCCCGTAGTTGTGGGGATTCCCCGGATTATTGAATATAAAGTTTTCGCCTTGCTATTTACCCCGAAAATTCCATCCATGGAATTTTCATCTACGCAAAACAAAAGCGTGGTTTTATTTTGCTCACGGATTCAATGGCTTACGCCATCGAATCCGGCGGCACTTCCCTGTGCCGCGAATAACCTCTGATTACATCAGAGGTTATTCTAGTGACTGAACGCGTAGATCAGGAAGTTTATACCGATCTTGTAGGCCTCGTTCGTATAGCGCGTCGGATAACCCGCGTAAAACGTGTGCTCCCAGCCGTCGCCGAGGTCCGTATTGTAGTTCGCCAGCATCATGACGCGGCCGTCGTCGTCGAGAACCGCGTAGACCTCCGGCGGATAGCTCGGATCGTCGAGGCTCATGTAGCCGCCGAAATCCCAGGTCACCATGCGTCCGGGCACCTGGGCCACTTCGTCGATATCGAAGAATACGTGGAAAATCTCGTGGCTGGTGTCGAGTTTGACGATTTCCCGTTCAGGGAAGATCTTGCCGATCTCCACATACATGTCGTCGAGGTGCGGCTGGCCCCAGAAATCGTCGACCATGACGAAGCCGCCCCGCAACATGAACTCGCGCAGCGCCTCGATTTCCTCGGCGGTAAAGTTCGGGCCGCTGTAGCTCGAACCGATCGGCACCCGTTTCCAGTTCATGTAGAGGAAGATGTGTTCGAAGATGCGCGGATCGGTCAATTGCAGGTAGGTGTGGTTACGCGGATTGGTGTCGATGTTGGTGTAGCGTTGCACCCCGCGCAGGAAGTTCTCGTCGGAATCGGGATAGTCGGTGTCCCACCAGCCGCCGCGGCGGCGATAGGAAAATCCGGCGCCGCCGTGATTCGTGTATTGGCCGCGCACCCAGGTGAATTCGGTGATGTCCTCGCCGTAGATCGAAAGATCTTCCAGATCTTCAAATCGCAATTGCTGGGCCTCGGCGGCCGTTGACGCCAGCGCGAACAGCGCCAGCATTCCGGAGACAAAATGGCAGGATTGCCATTTTGGACGGTGCGCAGCACCGCCCGAAGGGTGAGGGGCATGGATGCCCCGAATCAATCCGCTTCGCTCCGGGCGGAATGACATGGTGGGAATGCCCCTAGTTCTCTTCACTGGCGGGGCTTCCCTCCAGCGATTGCAACAGCACCTGTTGCGCCCGCAGATAACTCGGCGCGGTCTCCAGCGCTTCCAGCACCTGCTGTTTCGCCGCGGCCGGCTGGTCGTTGCGCATGTACGCTTCGGCCAGGCTGGTCCTGGCTTCCACCGGATCGGAAACCTCGAGCTCGAGCAGAATCTCGTATTCGGTAACGGCCAGCGGGGAATTCCCGGTCTCGTCCGCCAGCCGGGCGCGCAAGGCATGGACATCGCTTTCGTAGGGGTCAACTTGCAGCGCCCGGTCGATATAGTATTCGGCGCGTTCGAAATCGGTCCGCTCAAGCGCCGCCTCGGCCAGGATCAGCGCCGACTGGTCGTCGTGCTGGAGATTCTCGAGCAGAATCTCCAACCATCTGTGCTGTTCCTCGCGGTTTCCTTCGCGCTCGTAAATCTGGGACATCACCAGCGCCGGGCTTGGATAGCCCGAATAGCTCGGCAGCAATTTGTGAGCGGCCTCGAGCGCTGCCCTGGCCTCGAAGAAGCTCTCCTCCTTGAACAGCACGATGCCGAGTTGCAGATGCGCCATGAAATCGCGCGGGTTCTGCTCGAGCCGCGTGCGCATGTACTGTTTCAGCGAAGCGTTGTTGTAAAGCTCGGAAAGGATCGCGCTCGAATTCTCGCGAATGCCGTGGCCGTGGCCTTCGCCTTCATCGGGCAGGTCTTCCTGGTGCACGTGGACGTTGATCTCCGCCACGCGCCGGTCGATCCAGTTGCGAAAACCGGCGTCGAACTGATTCATCGACACATCGAAGACTTTACGGAAACGCTCGCTGTCTTCCTTGATCAGGCCATATTGCACAACGAGTTCGCGCAGCTTCTCGAAACCGTAGGTTTCCTCGATATAGTCGACTACGAGGTAGGACTGAAAATAGGCGAATCCCAGGTCGGCATTGCTGCGCGCCCCGCTGAAGGCCGCGTTCAACTCCGAAATTGGCAGATACTGGTTGTTCTGGGCCGCGCGCACGAGGTCGAGCCCCTGCCGGCGTCCCCAATAGGGCCTTCCTTCCCGCTCTTCCCAGACCGAAATGCCCTCGGACAGCCAGCGCGGAATGCGATTGCGGGTCATCTGCAAGGTGATGACGTGGGAAAACTCGTGCCAGGCGATTTCCTGCCAGTTGGCGCTCAAGGTGTCGGGGGAGATCAGGGTTATCACCTTGCCGAAGCAGATTCCCACCAGAGGCCCGATGTCAGGCAGTCCTACCGAGCGCACGGCGAAATCCTGGGTGTTTTCGAACACTTCGATCAGCACCGGATATTCAGGTTCAAAATCCCACTTTGCCACCAGCCTGTCCCAGGCTTCCTCGAGCATGACCTCCATATAGGGCCAGAGAATCCGGGCGTCGCGCGGGGACATGTGTACCAGGAAATGCTCGCTTTCCAGCGTGGCGTATTCCTCCAGTGTGTCGAACACGGTCAGCAGGTTCGACGAGAGCACGTTGAAGGGATCGTTCTCGAAACCGATCTCGAGATTTGCCCGGCCTTCGGCCTCTTCGCCGAGGCGGATCAGATTGCTGCCGAGCAAGGTATAGCCGCGCCAGTATTGCGGATCGGCCTCGATAGAAGCGCGAGCGTATTCCACGGCTTCGGTAAAGCGGTAATTGCCGCCGAAATGCTCCGCGACATCCGCCAGAAATATCGGATTGTTCGGGCTGAACGCCTCAACCTGGGCGGCATGCAATGCATAGTCGGTCATGCGTTCTTCCATCGCCGCCTCGGAAGCCAGGGCGCTGAGTACGCCGAGTGCTTCAGGGTTCAGATTGAGCGCGCGGGAGAAATGGCCGGCGGCTTCCTCCTCACGGCCGCTGCGTTGCAGGATGCGGCCAAGGATTTCCATCGCCGGAACCGAATTCGGGTTGATGGCCAGGGCGCGCTGCAAGGCGCGTTCGTCGCCGGTGATCTTCGCCATGCCGACCAGGGCGGGCGTATAGCGGCCGTTGATCTCGAGCGCGTCCGCGTAGGAACGTTCCGCCTCGCCTTCGTTGTACTTCTCAAGAAACAGGTCGCCCCAGAGCACATGAGCTTCGAGATTTCGCGGATCGGCGCGGGTCGCTTCCTGGAACAGGCTGTTGGCGTCGTGGAAGCGATCGAGCATCCAGCTCGCCAGCGCCACCATGGCTACATCCTGCGAACTGAATACCAGGCCGTTGTCGTAACGGTCGACGGCTTCGCGCAGCAAGACATAACTTTCCGGCTTGCGGCCGACGAATTGCAACAGGCCGGCGTATTGCACCAGGGTGCGCACCGGGGCGCGCTCTGGTGTACCACGGGCGCCGAGGCCGTCGATGACCGATTCGAGTATCGCCAGCGCTTCCGCCGATTCTCCGGCCATGCGCTTGACCTCGGCCAACTGGGTGCTGACCAGCGGAAAATCGGCGTGTTCATCGTCAATCAGGTTTTCGCAGACGCGCATCGCCTCCTGCAAATTGCCCATGGCGGCCAAGGCCCTGCTCGCACCGATCACGCCCGGGTTGCGGTCGAGCCCGTCGGCCTGCTGGAAAATCTCGGCGGCAGCGGCATAGGAGCCGGTCTGCAACAGTTCTTCGCCGCGATACAACGGCGAAGCGCTTGCAGGGTCCAGGCCGGGCGCGGGATCGTCGAACTGGGCAAGCGCGGCCCCAGTCGACAAGAGCAGCGGCAACATCAGCGCCAGCGTCAGCAGCATGGATCTCGTCAGCAAATTCGTCATGGGTTCAACTCGGGGTTCAATTCGATTAGTCGCGCCGTGGTGCGCGCCAGATCGACCAGCAATTCCTCCATCCGGCGCCAGTAGTCCTGCTCGAGATAGTCGCTCTTGCGCCCGCGCAGGATGAAAACCGAGCGTTCGAGTTGCTGCATGCGTGTCTTCAGTTCCAGCGCTTGGCCGCTCAGATTTTCGGTCCCGTTTGCAACCCCGGGCGCCGCGGCATCGATATAGGCGATTTCCGCCAGGCGCCCGTCGGGGTCGTCCATGCCCGGGCCGAGGCTGAACCGGGAGTCGCCGTTATCGTCAAGGCCGGCGTGTTCGGAGGCCAGTCTGCCCTGCTCCTCGTACCATTGCTCGACATTGGCCTTGGCGTAATTGAAGGCTTCGAGCATGGACACGCGGTTGTTCTTGTCGAGGTCGCCGGCGCGGCCGTCGAGAGCTTCGATGAAATAGCGGGAAAACACCGGATCGAATTTTTCCGAGGGCGAGCGCGTGGCCGAGATCACTACGCGCCCTTCACTCGACAGGAAGGTCGAAAAGCCGTAACTGGCGCTCGTGGTATTGATCACGACCATGTCCTGGCGCTCGAACCGGTCGAGGATTTCGCGAAATTCGGCGCCGGTCATGTCGGGGCCGATGATGTTGAACTTGGCTTCCTCGCCTTCGCCCGAACCGTGACCGATCAGGTACACCGTTACCTGGTCGCCATCGCTTACGCGGGAGAGCAAAGCTGCAAAGGCCTCCTCGATACCGGCGCGATCGCTGGTCCCGTCAAGCCGGTTGCCGGGATTGGGGCCGGCCTCGTCAGGGTCGTGCAGAAGCGTGATCGTATCGGTCGAATAGCCGTAGTCGCGCACGAGGATATCGTGCAGCGAATAACCCCATTGCCGGAATTGGGAGATGTTTTCCTCGCCCACCGAAGGTCCGACCACGATTACCGCATGTTTGACCGAGTCCGGCGCTTCGAGGAAGTAGTCGCTTTCCAACGGCAATTGCGCCAGTACGGGCTGGACCGCCAAAAATGCCAGGAACAAAAGCACTCTGGGTAGCTGGGCTTGCGCGGGCAAGGCGGCAAGCGCGCATGTCAGCGCGGCGCCCGCCAGCAGGATTCTGTGGACGCTCATGACAGCCCCCGCAGGCGGCGCGTCATCCAGTCAAGGCACAGCAGGCCGATGATAAGGGCAAGCAGCCAGGGCTCGTCCCAGAGGTCGATCTGCACTTCCCGGGAATAGGCGTTGGGAGTGAATTCGATCGATTCCGGCAATCCGCCGACATCATCGATGTCGAAGTAACTGCCTCCGCCCGCCGCCGCCATGCGGCCGAGCAGGCCGCGGTCCATGCCGGCGTTGTTGTATTCGCGCAAGGAAGGCGTAACGACGATCGCCGCCTGTTTTTCGGCGCCTTCCTCGCCCGCCGCGCTGGTGACGTCGACCAGCAGGTTGAAGACGCCTTCCTGGTCGGCGACGAAGGAAGAACGGTAAACGCCATCTTCCTCGATATTCCATTCCATCGGCGTATCGGTGACCTCATCGAGAGGATTGGTCGTCTGGATCCACAAGGTGGCGTCGTTATCGGGTTCGTATTGTTCGTCGAGCACGCGCGCGGTCACCTGCACTTCGTCGCCGATATTGTAGAACTCGCGGTCGAATTCCAGGGTCACCCGATCCGGGGCCGAGACCGCCAGCCAGCGCAGCATTTGCCGCCAGAGTGTCTCGTGGGACTGGTCTTCCGAATGCATCATCATCTGCCAGCGCCAGGTACTCGCGGTGGTCAGCGAAATTACCCGGCCGCTGCCGTAACGCTGGGTGACGATCACGGGCAGGGCCTGGTTCTGGAATTGCAGCGCGGGATGTTCGAGCAACACTTCGGCGCCCGGCTTGATGCGGCCGGTGACATAAACGCCTTGCAGGTCGGGCAATTGCGACCAGGCGAACAGATTGTCGGAATCCTCTCCGGCCAGACGCAACAGCGGCGAGAATTCCCCATTGCGCGTCAGCCGCGGCCGGAACAGGTTGCCCGTGGGATGGTCGCCGCGCCGAATGCCTCCGCGCAAACGGGTCGGCAGGAAACCCTCCTCGACAAGGGTAACCGGGAGAATGTCTACCAGCGGCGTGCCGATGAACTCCTCGTCGACCATGCCGCTCTTGAGCAGGCCGCCGCCGCGTTCGGCGACGAATCCCTCGATCATCTGCAACTGGTCGTCATTGAAGAATTCCTGCTCGATGTCGCCGAGGATGATAGCCTCGTATTCGTACAGCACGTCCTTGCCGCGGGGAAAGCCCTCGGCGAGTTCGGTAGGCGACTCGATACCCTGGCGATAAAATTTTTCGGGGCCGGTCTGCAGATAGGTCGCCAGCCGCAGGGATTCGTCGTCTTCGAGGGCGCGCCGAATGAACTTGTATTCGTTGCGCGGATGGCCTTCGATATACAGGACGTCTAGCGGCGGCTTGTCGGTATTGTCCACCAGGAAGCTGTAACTGTTGTTCTGCTCGATGATTTCGCCGGGCTGCACTTCCACCCGCAGATCGTAGACGATGCGTTCGGCGCGCTCGGGCTCGACTTCGAGGCTGACGCGCTGGGACACGCCTTCGGCGCCGAGAGTGACTACGTCGCTGCTGACGGAGGATCCGCCGTCCATCACCGCGACTTCCACTTCCTGACCGGCGAAGCCCTGGTGGCGCAAGGCAGCGCTGACGGTGAACACCGAGCCTTCGAGTACGGTGCGGGCGGCGCTGACGTCGACGATGCCGATGTCGAGCGGAATGTCCTCCTGCCCTACTCCCACGGTAAATACCGGAATCCGGCGATCGCCGAATTCCTGCGCCGCGATCAGCGGGTCCACATTGCTGTTGTCGGCGCCGTCGCTGACGAGTACGAGGCCGCCGAGCGGCAACCCGTCGAGTTGGTCCGCGACCGCCTCGAGCGCCTGGCCAATGGCGCTGCCGGTGCCGGATTCGCCCAGTTCGCTTGCTCTTTCGCCCAACCCGCCGGCTCTTTCGCCCAACCCGCCTCCCTGGCCGACGCGCCGCGTGTTCTGATCGAACGCGAAGGTTCGCAACTGGAAGGATTCCGCGAGTTCTTCGAGCACCGATCCGTCGAGAATTTCCTCGGTTACCGCATCAAGGCGGGTGCGGCCGCCGGCATCGGCGATGCTCATGCTCTGGGAATTGTCGAGCAGTACGGCGAGGTAGGTGTCCTGGGGCGAGACCTGCTGGATGTTCACTACCGGACGCAACAGGCAGAACAGGATCAGAATGAGCACCGCCGAGCGCAGGCCGATGAACCAGGCTTTCCAGCCCGGCGACAGGGGCCGGGTGGTGCGGTAGTAACTCAGCCAGACCGCGGCGACGATCAGCAGCGCGAACAGCCCGAACAGTTCAGGGCCGACGCCGTAGGCAAAGCTCAGCGTGCCTTGTTCTAGAGCGGAAAAAAGGGTGGGCTCGGTTATCTGCATTCTCAGCGAGACGGATCGTCCGTACCTTGCTGTTCCGACAACACGCGATAATATTCCTGCACCAGATCGCGATACTCGTCGGGTATGTCCTCCTCGATGGTGGCGTACAGTCGCTCGTTGATCTGCTCGAGTTCAGCCTGGGCGCGCAAGGCGCCTTCGAGCTCGATCACCGGCTGCAGCAAGGCCCGGAAAAGTTCCGGCTGATTGAGAAAGTCCTCGATATCCCGGCGCGTGATCTGCTGGGTTACCGAGCGCGCATCGCCCCAGGGCAGATTGCCGCCGTCAGTGCGAATCTCGCCTCCCGGGCCGTATCGGTCGGCGCCGAGCTGGCGCTGGCCGCCACGCTGGCCGGCTTGTCGTGAACCCCCGGGGCGTTACCGCCTTGCTGGGCCTGCTGCTGCATCTGCTGGTTGATCTGCTGTGCGAGTTGCCGCGAGCGCTGCAATTGCTCGCGCAACTCCCCGACTGAAGGCATTCCGGTCCCCGGCTCGTTTCCATTCTCATTGAGGGCAAGGATCTGCCTTTCGAGATCCTCGAGCCGTTCGCGCAATTCCTCGGCGTTCCTGGCGGCCTGCTGCAAGGGGTTGCCGCCGGCGCGTTCGGAGTCGAGCGCCGCGAGACTGCGCGCCAGCCCTTCCAACTGTTCCTCAATGGTCTGTTCGATATCGACCGCGAGATTGACCATGCCGTTGCGGAGAATCCGGTTGCTGGTCTGCATTTCTTCCTGGATGGGACGCAACTCGCGCGTCGCTTCCTGGACCTGGGACAGCAGGCGCTGATCCTCGTTGCTGCCGCGCGCGATCACGGCGCGCAACATGTCTTCGATTTCCTCGAGATCCTGTTGCTGCCGCTGCTGGCCTTCGATCAGTTCCTGCAGGTCCTCGTCGTTGCGCACCGACTGGCGGGTCTGGCCGAGCCCCATCTCGCGGCCCGCCTCTTCAATGGCCTCGCGCAGTTCGCGTTGCTGATCGAGCAGTTGCTGGCCGCGCTGGCCGAGATTGCGCGCCAACTGGTTTACCGAACGGTCGGCCTGTTCGCCGAGTTGCTGCTGCTGGCGGCGCAGGTTCTCCAGCGCCTTCTGGCTGCGCGCGGCGGCTATGGACGGTGAATCGCTCTCGGCGGCCTCCTGCATTTGCTGGGCGGCCTGGCGCAAGGCCGAGGTTTGGGGACTGGCTTCGGG
This sequence comes from Pseudomonadales bacterium, assembly GCA_028279115.1. Lineage (GTDB taxonomy): Bacteria > Pseudomonadota > Gammaproteobacteria > Pseudomonadales > Pseudohongiellaceae > UBA9145. Next base: position 30,623 of record JANQSV010000347.1, on the reverse strand, counting down.
GGAACCGCTCGGGTTCTGCGAATTCTGCCCCTGTGCGGAACTGGACGACTGCTGGCCGCGTGACATCTGCTGGGCCAATTGCTGCACTTCCTGGCTCAATTGTTCCTGTTGCCGCATCAGGCGTTCGAGTTCGCGGCGTTTCTGCTCCTCGGTCAACTGGTCGGCGCGGCGGGCGAGATTGCGCTGGGCGCGGGTCAGGCCTTCCTGGCGCCGGGCGAGTTCTTCGAGCTTGTTCGCTTCTTCCTGCTGTTGCGCGCTCTGTCCCCGGCTGTTTGGATTCTCGTACCGGTTTTCGAGTTGCCCGAGTTCCATCTCGAACAGCTCGCGCAGATCCTCGCGTTCCTGCCTGGCTGCCGAGCCGCCGCCTCCACCGCCTCCCTGTTGCATGCCGATCTCGGTGCGATTGATGCTCGCCTCGGCCCTCAGTATGTATTGCAGCGCCGCCTGTTCAGGCTGCAAGGCGCTGGTGACCTGCAGGAGGTCGAGTTCCTGGGCCGCGAGGTTCATCTGTTCGATCGCCAGCGAAAGATTCTGCACCGCCTGATCGTAGGAATCGTCGGAGAAATTGAGCCTTTCGGAGAGCCGGTCGATCGACATGCGCGCCCGGCCGGTTGCTTCCTTCTGCGATTCGGAAATGATCCCGGCGTCCGCGGCGAAGTCTTCGGGAGAAGCCTGATTTTCCCGGTTCTTCAGTTTCCAAGTGGCGGCGATGATGTCCTTCTGGATTGTGACGAGCGCGCTGCTGTCGCCGCCCTGGCCTCCGCCACCGCCGCCTCCACCGCCCTGGCCGCGGCGGAATTCCTGGTCGGTGGGAATAACCTGCAGGAAGTAAATGTCGGAGATGATTTCGCTGGGACCCGCAAGGCCGTTGTTGTCGGCCAGGGTCAGGTAGTAGCTGACGAAATCCCCGGGTTCGACTTCGAGATCCTCGAGATAGATCAATTGTTCGCCGGAAACGTCGCGCACGCGTTCATCCGGCAGGAAATCGACCACGACCTCGTCCTGGCCGACTACGCTGTAATTGAGGTCGAACCGCGTCAGCCCGTAATCGTCGCTGGCGTCGATTTCGAGAATGACTTCTTCCAGCGGCATGACGTCCTGGTCGCGGCCGGGCCGCCGCAATGCGAGTTCGGGCGGCTGGTCGACGATGGCCCGGATGTAGTAGTCGAGCGGGTCGAGGCTGGAAAGATCGGAATTATCGGTGGCCTGGACGCGATAAACGCCGTCCCGGCCGATCGTGAAACTGGCCGTTCCCACGCTGCCGTCGATCGCGAGCGGCAGGTCGGGCATGGCCTCGATTTCACCGGCCGCGTCCTCGCCCGCGCTCTCTTCAAAAGCCTGGGCAAATTCGAGGCGCGCCTCGGCGATGGCCTTGTTGAAAGTCACGCTGACTTCGACTGCGGTGCCCACCGGCGCGATCAGGTCGCCGCCGTCTTCATCGACGAAATCTTCCATTCCGGTGTACTCCGGATAGTCGAAAGCGACGTCGATCTGTTCTACCCGAGGCAGGTCGTACACGCTGATGCGGAATTGCTGCGAATTGCGCGCGCTTCCCTGAGACCCGGCCTGGTTGAAGGTGACATAGTAGACCGTGTCTTCGCGCAGGCTCGGAATGAAATAACTGAAAGAGGCGCTGTCGCTGCCGCGCCCGTCCTGTCGCATGGGCATGTCGCGCCAGTTGACGTTGTCGTCCTGCAAGCGCAAGGTGAGCGCTTCCGGAGCGGCGCCGGTCACTCGCGCCGCCACGGTGAGGCCGTCGCCGCGCTGCAATTGCACGTCCCCCGGCTCCAGGGAAATCTCAATGTTCGGCGGCGGTTCGCCGACGACGATGATCTCGGCGTCCTCGAACGGCCAGAGCAGGTTGCCCAGGGAGTCCTTGAGCGAATCCGAAGTAAACAGCACTACCGAAACCGCCAGCACGGCGGCAAATCCGGACGCAAGTCCCACCCGGGAGCGTCCCACCGGCGTTATCGCCTCCATTTCCTCCTGCTGGCGCACCATGTGCCGTTCCGCGTCCCGCCACAATTGCGCGATAAACTGCCGGGACACGCCGCGGCGGCCGAACCGGAGTTCGTCTTCGGTGAATTCGAGCGAGGTCAGCAGGCGTTGTTCGAGGTCGGGAATATGGTCTTCGACATAATGCGCCAGGCGCTGAAAGGTGGCGTGACGGTTGCGCAGCACTCCGATCAGGCGCCAGCAGAGCAGCCCGATTCCAGCGCCCAGAACGGCGAGCAGAAGCAGACTGACAACGGGTCCGGGCTGCAGTGAGTTGAACAGCAGGGCGAAGCCGAAAATCAGCAAAGCGCTCGCGGCGCAAAACAGGCTGAGTTGGCGCAATACGAAGAATGTGCTGCGGCGCCGGCGCAGTTCGTCGAGGATGACGTGCAAGCTGGCGAATGTGGGATGTGTCATGAAGACTCCGCGCGGCCCCGACCAAGCCCAAATATCCCACCTATGCAGCGGTGATTGCAAGCGCCGCCCGCAAGCTATGCTGCTTGCCGTATGCGCTCTTGCGCCAGATCATAGGCAACTTGCATCTGCAGCCACATCTCCGCCGTGCTCCAGCCGAAATCGTTTTCGAGGCTTAGCGCCAGGCGCGCCGTAATCCGACCTTCGCCGGCAAGGATGCGATTCAGGCCGGCGCGGGAAATCCCCAAGCGTTGCGCCGTTTCCTTCACGGTCAGGCCGGCGGCCCGGATGCATTCATGGCGCAGGAATTCCCCCGGATGCCTCCGGAGGGAATCATGCAGTTGCACGCGCTCGCCCGCATCGCCTGTCCTGGACATCTTTTCGCCCTCCGTCAGTGATAATCCACCAAGTCTATATCGACAGCTTCGCCACCCTCGAGCCGGAACACAATCCGCCAATTCGCCGTTACCCGGATGCTCCACATTCCGGCCAGACGCCCGCCGGTAAGGGAATGCAGCCGGAATCCAGGCAGATGCGCGTCTTCCGGCGTTCGCGCATCGGCCAGCACATGAAGGATACGGGCCAACTTTGCCACGCTGGCGGCGGGCAGCCCTCGCGGGTCGCCCGTGGCGGCGAACCTCCGTAACGCCTTGCGTCTGATTCTCACTCCGCGACTGTCTCAAATTTTGAGCGAAGCGTCAAGTTACATGCGACACCATGGGGCGAATGCATTCTATCAGTTTTCCCCTTCCCAGCAGGCGCCCGGAGAATCCTCAATTGACACGAAAGTTATTTGATTAACATTCATGTCTATGTTTTTTGTCGCTAATTGGCTTATCGGGAACACGACTAGCGGTTGAGGCGGTGGTATTCCGGGTTGGGGATCATGTCGATGCCGCTTGCCACGCGGTTGGACATGTTGAAGAAGCCCGCCGTGTCCGCGATATCGAATATCTCGTCGTCGCTGAATCCCGCTTCGCGCAAGGCGGCGCGGTCCCGGTCGCCGATCAGGTTCGGGGAAGTCGTAAGTTTGTGGGCGAAATCGAGCATGGCGCGATGCCGCTGCGAAAGTTCGGCGACGCGATAGTTCGTGACGAGCATTTCGCCGAGTTCCGGGTCGCCGGAAAGTTTCCGCACCGCCTGCCCGTGGGCGACGACGCAATAGTAGCAATGGTTCGTGGACGAAACGACGACGGCGATCATCTCGCGCTCGAGCTTGCTCAGACCGCTTTCGCCCAGCATCAATTCGTTATAGAAAGCGACGAAATTCTTCAGCTTTTCCGGCCGCGACGCGTAGGAAAGCAGCACGTTTGGCACGAAGCCCAGTTTTTCCCTGCATAGCGCGAAATACTCCCTCATCTCCTCGTCGAGTTGCGCTTCGAGCTGTTCCAGGCTTCGGACAGCCAGCGCCATGACGTGTGAAGGCTGGGGCATCGGACTCCTCCTCGGGCTCAGCCGGTCCTGACCGGGCAGCCCATTTCGGCGGGACGATAGTGATCGGAATCGGGCGGAAAAACCCGGATCCGGCAATTTCTCAGACCCTGCTCAAGATCGGCGAGGTTGTCGTAGACGCCGATATCGGACAAGGTGACTCGGGTCGGCCGCGGCAGCACCAGCTTTTCCGCGCGGGCATCCTGCAGGGCCTGACGCGGCGAAAGCCAGCGATAGTCGGTGATTTCTTCCTGGTCGATTTTCACCCGGGTCCGCCGGGAAACGGGACAGACGAAGAACCAGGTGGAAAATCTGCGCGGCAGGCCCGGCGGCGTCGTCCAGTGGCCCACATGGATCAATTGGCCGGCGTCGATTTCCAGTCCGGTTTCCTCGCGGGTTTCGCGTATGGCGGCCTTGCGCGCGGCGGAATACAGTCGGTCGGCCTGCGCCTCGCCGCCGAAATCATCCGTATCGATGCGACCGCCGGGAAAAACCCAATGGCCGCCATGAAATACCAGCCGGGCGCTGCGCCGCAGCAGCAGCACTTCGATGCCGACGCCGGAATCCGCCTGCCGGGCAAGCACCACGGTGGCGGCCGGGACCGGCTCCCGCACCGGAGCGTTCTGCTGTTGCCGCATCCGCCGATTGCTTTCCACTTGTTGGGGCCGGGTCTCAGGTGGCCCCCTGATCCGCCATCACCCGCCGAATCGATTCGCGCTGGTTGAGCCGCTCGATCAGCGCCCTGACGTTCGGCACATCGTTGTAAGCGTCCCAGTCCAGCGCCTTGCGGCAGACTATGGTCGCGAGACTTGCGGTAAAGCGAAAATAAAAGTCGGCGCAGGTGATCTCGCCACCGGCGAGCCAGGGATCGAAGCTGGCCAAGGTTCCGAGGCTGGCGAATCCCCGCTTGAGCAATTTGCGTACAGCCTCTCTTTCCTCCGCCTGCGGGGGGCGGTTGAAGAAAACTTCGCCATACAGGCGCCGGGCGGGTAATTCGATATACAACTCGATGTGGCGCATCAGTTCCCGCACCTTGGCCTTGGCGAAAGGGTCGTCCGGATAAAAGCTCGGCCCCTCGCCCAGCGCTTCGAGGTAGTCGATGATGACGCCGGTTTCGGTCAGGAATCCCTGGTCGGTTTCGATACAGGGCACCTTGCCCATCGGGCTGCGGGTCAGATAATCGGGATCCTGGTTCGGACTGACTTCCACTTCCTCGAAAGCGATCCCCTTTTCCAGCATGATCGCTTTCAGGATGCAGTAATAATTGCTCAGATTGATACCGTAAAGTTTGATGCTCACTTCGTTTTTCCTGCTTGTGGGAAAGCCGCGGCGGCGTGCGCCGGGCTGGCCGCGGATGACTCGAGGCGGATTATTGCACGGGATGCAGCTGCGGGAAGACGATTTCCTGACCGATTTGCAAGCGGTTCATGTCGAGCCCGGGATTGTATTGTCGCAATAGCCAGATCGGCGTCAGGTAGCGGTTGCTGGCAAGCGTGCTGATGTTTTCGTTGGGCGCCACCCGGTGATTGATCACACCCTCGATATGGTAGTTGCTGAAGAACTCCTGTTGCAGATCCGCGTGGTACTCGCGCCGCGCGAGTTCGAACGCGGCTATATTCGCGCGGGAGAAATCGAGCTGCAACCGCTCGCCGACGATAACCGGATCCGTGAACGCCATATTGTTGAGGCGGCGGATGTCCCAGGCAGTGATACCCAGCCATTCGGCATAATGGCCGAGCGTCTCGGAAGCTTGCACCTCGACGGTGTTGCGGCTGTCGACGCTGTAGTCCGACGGATCCGCAGCCAGTTCCGCGCTCACGATCCGATTGCTTCGCGCCACGTCCACCGCCGGATCGATGGCCACCGCCCGTTCTTCCTCGTCGGTAACCGGCGCGTCGAGTTCCTGGTCGTCCGGCAGTACGGCCGCGGGGGGCAGGATCGGCTCTTCGATCCGAACCGGCTCGTTGCTCGCGACTTGCACGGGTTCCATCGCGAGTTCGACAGGCGCCGGAGCGGAGCCGGCGGTATCCGCCGCGGCCGCGGCCTGACTGTCCTGGGGCAGCAGCAGCCGCTGGCCGATCTGGATTCTGTGCCGGTTGGGCAATTGATTCAGCGCCACCAGTCTCGAAACGCTGGTGTCGAAGCGTTGCGCGATGTACGAAAGGCTGTCCCCGCGCTCCACCACGTAGGCGACATCGGGAGTCTGAGCCGCGAATTTCAGATCGCCCGGAACCAGCGCGAGCAGGTCGCCGGGGGGAACCTGGCCGACTCTGAGCTTGACCGGAAAACCGCTCGGGATGCGTTTGTTGCCTTCCCAGACCGCCGATCGCAAGGCCGGGTTGTCGGACCGCAACTGTTCCAGGTCGATGCCGACAGCATCGGCCAGCACTTGGGCATCGACGAACCCGTCGACCCGAACTTCGCGAAACTCCGGCGCGGGATCGAAGTTGTAGCCCTCGAAATAGCGGTCCAGATCGTTCTCGGTCTGCAATACAGCGAGGAACTGGGCATAAAAGTTGCGCGATGCGAAGCCGAACAGCCGGCCCCGATAGTTGGCGATGATGGTTTCGATGTCGGTCGTTCCAGTCTCCCGCACCGCCCGGCGCATGCCGCCCGCGCCGTGATTGTAGGCGGTCAGCGCAAGCGGCCAGGTGCCGAGAATACTGTAGTTGTATTCGAGCAGGCTCATCGCCGCATAGGTTGCGATATACGGATCCATGCGCTCGTCGACGATGTGGTCGATACGCATGAAACGCTGGCCGGTGGCGCGTCCGAACTGCCACATGCCGGCGGCGGAAGCGCTGGAAACCGCGCCGGGATTGAACGATGACTCGACGTGGGGAAGGATGCCGAGTTCCAGCGGCAGGCCCTTTTCCTCGATGACCTGGCGGATATGCTCCTGATAAGCGCCCGAACGCCGCAGGCCGCCGAGAAAGCGGTCGGACTGGCCGAGCTGGAAGCGTATGTTGGAAGCGGCGGCGTTCAAGGTCCGGTTGCTCACGCCTTCCGGAAACAGCGCGAGGATTTCCCGCTGGCCGGCGGTAAGCCCCGCGCGTTTGCCGCCGCCGAGCACGCGCAGGTTGTCGCGGACCCGGTTCCTGGCGTTGCTTATGGCGCGCTGGTTGTACGCCACGGTCTCGTAGATGACGGACAAGTCCCGGGCGTCGTGGATATAGCCGTTGCGGGTATTGATTTCGGTGTAGACCTTGAGCCAGAAATTCACCGCCGGCTCGATTTCCGGCGGTCGGGGGAACAGGTCGTTGGCCTGTAGCCGGGTCGCCACCGGCAGGCCAAGCAAGGCGAAGAGCAGAATCGCGACGAGTCGGAAGCCGCGACAGCCTCCAGTGCTTGATTCAGATGTCATTGAAAATTCCTGATTTCCATTGGAGAACCCAGTTTTTCCATCTCAGGCAATGCATGCCATCCCTGGCGCGACTCTTTCAGCTTCGACCAACCCCAGTCTCGACGGTCCAGCCGCCAAGCACAGCTTGGCGTCGTTCAGCCTGCGCGCGAAGCTGCGCTTCGCAAACGCTTGTCTTCACCCTTGTCGAGCCGTTCAGCCCTCGAAAAGCTGCGCTTTTCGTCGGCTGCGCCGAACGGGCCTCACCCGTCCGCTTCCGCGCCTTCCTTGACGGGAACAAGCAAATCCTCCCGGGTAACGTTCATGAGGATAATAACGTTCGATGCGACGTAAATTGAAGAGTAGGTTCCGACGATCACGCCGATGATCAGGGCGATGGCGAATCCCTGGGTCGATTCGCCGCCGATCAGCAGGATCGAGAACAGCACGAGCAGGGTCGTGAATGAGGTGATCAGCGTTCGGCCCAGGGTCTGATTGAGCGAGATATTCACCGTGTCGATCGGCTCGGTCTTGCGCAACATGCGGAAATTCTCGCGGATGCGGTCCGAAACGACGATGGTGTCGTTGAGCGAGTAGCCGATGATGGCGAGCAGCGCCGCCAGGGTGTTGAGATTGAATTCCATGCCCGTGAGCGAAAAGATGCCGAGGGTGATGATGAGGTCATGGGCCAGTGCCGTTACGGCGCCGACGGAAAACTTGAACTGGAAGCGCACGGCGATGTAGACCATGATGATGCCGAGCGCCACCAGCATGCCGAGCCCCCCCTGTTCGGCGAGTTCCTCGCCTACCTTTGCGCTGACGTAGTCCGAGCCCTGCAAGGTGATCTCGGTGTCGCTGCGCTCCTGCAGGTAAGCTGCAATGGCCTCGCCGGTAAGCGCCGCCTGTTCCGCCTCGGTGGCGACTTCGGCGTTGGGGTCGAGCGGCAGCAGTACGCGAATATCGCGGTCGGAGCCGAAATTGACGACCACGGCGTCATCGTAGCCCGCCTCTTCGAGTTGCGCGCCGACTTCGTCGAGTTGCGCGCTCTCGGCGAAATTCAGCCGAACGGAAGTGCCGCTGGTGAAATCGAGGCCGAACTGGAGTCCGCTCACCGCCAGCGAACCCAGCGAGATCAGCACCACGCAGATGGACAGGATCGCGGCGGGCTTGCGAAAGCCCATGAAGTCGATCTTGAATTGCGGCGCAGCCATAGCTCAGCTCTTGCCGCCGGCCGGCTTGATCGGAAGTATGCCGATCGAGAGGCTGCGCAAGTCACGGCGACCACCGTAGATCAGGTTCACCAGCGCCCGCGTGCCGACGATTGCGGTAAACATCGAGGTCATGATGCCGATCATCAGCGTCACCGAGAATCCCTTTACCGGCCCCGTGCCGATGGTGAAGAGCACCACGGCCACGAGGAAGGTCGTCAGATTGGCGTCGAGAATCGTCGTGAAGGCCCGGTCGTAACCGGCGCTGATCGCCTGTTGCGGCGGCAGCCCGTTGCGCAGCTCTTCCTTGATCCGCGTGAATATCAGCACGTTCGCGTCCACCGCCATGCCGACGGTGAGCACGATGCCGACGATTCCGGGCAAGGTCAGCGTCGCCGGCAGCACCGAGGACAACACGGCGAAGATCAGCACGATGTTCATGATCAGGGCGACATTGGCGGCGAGCCCGAATAGCCGGTAGTAGAGCAGCATGAAAATCACGACGAGGATGGCTGCGATCTGCACACCGCGAATGCCCTGTTCGAGGTTCTCCCGGCCCATGGTGGGACCGATCACCGATTGTTCGACGATGGTCATCGGCGCCGCGAGCGAGCCCGAACTGATCAGCAGCGACAGGTCCATGGCCTCGCGCTGGGTCAGGCCGGTGATCACGAACTGCCGGCCGAGGGCCGAATTGATGCGGGCGTGGCTGATCAGGCGGCGGTCCTCGTAGAACTCGACCTCTTCCACCTCCTGGCCGTTCTCGTCGATGACGAGGTTGGTGCGCGAGCGCGTCTCGATCAGCAGGATGTCCATCATGCGGCCGACGTTGTCGCGCGTGACCCGGTTGATCTGGTTGCCGCCCTGGGCGTCGAGGCTGATCTGCACCTGGGGCAGCCCGTTCTGGTCGAGCGAGGGCCGCACGTTGCTGATGCGGTCGCCCTGCAGGATCACGTCGTTGTCGACGTTGACCGGAAACACGCCTTCGGGGGCCACGTAATCGTAGGTTTCGTAACTCGAGCGGGGCGCGCCGAGCGCCGCTTCGAGATGGAACTCCAGCGTGGCGATGCGTTGCAGGATGCGGATCGCCTGGGCTGGATCCTGTACCCCGGGCAATTCGACGACGATGCGGTTCGCGCCTTGCTGCTGCACCGTCGGCTCGGCAACGCCGAGGGCGTCGACCCGGTTCAGCAAGGTCGTGCGGTTGGCCTGCAAGGTGTCGCGCTGGATCTGCAACTGGGTGTCGTCGGTCATGCGCAGGTCGAGGATGTAGACATCGCCGGCCTCGCGATTCTGGAATTGCAGTTCGGGGAAATTGTCGATCAGTTCCGAGCGCGCCCGGGACCGGTCGTTGGCGCTGGCGAAGCGCACTTCGATATGGGAGTAGTCGATCATGTTCAGGCCGCGGGTGCGGATGCGCAATTCGCGCAATATGCTGCGCACATTGCTCAGATTGTCTTCCATGCGGCTGGTCACCGCGGCCTCGATGTCCACTTCCATCAGGAAATGCACACCGCCTTGCAGGTCGAGCCCGAGGTTCATCTTGCCGGCGCCGATGGCCTGCATCCAGCCGGGGGTGGTCGGCGCGAGATTGAGGGCGACGATGTAATCGTCGGTCAGCGCGTCCTCGATGGCGGTCTTGCCGCGCAGTTGCTCTTCCACGGTATCGAAGCGCAGGAGAATGCCGCTGTCGTTGATTTCCGAGGCGAGCGTTCGCAATTGGGCGGCTTCGAGCGCCGTGGTGATATTGTCGAGATCGGGCTGGATGAGTTCACGGCTTTCGTGCGTGACCTGGAGCGCCTCGTCGTCCGGATACAGGTTCGGCACCGAGTAGAGAATGCCGAGCGCCACTGCGAGCAGGACGAGGAGATTCTTCCACGCCGGATACCGGTTCAGCATGATGAGTATGTTCCCCTTGAGTCTCCGGATTCAGCGTCGATCATCAAATCTGCTCAAGTGTGCCTTTAGGCAATGTGGCGGCGACCGATGACTTTTGCAACTTGATCTCCACGCCGTCCGCCACCTGAATCGCCATATAGTCGCCGCTTACCTTGGTGACTTTGCCGAGCAGACCGCCGGAGGTCATCACCTCGTCACCCTTGGAAATGCTCGCGACGAGTTCGCGATGTTCTTTCGCGCGCTTCGACTGGGGCCGGATCAGAAACAGCCAGAACAGCAGGATCATGCCGCCGAACAGGATGAAGTTGAAGGTCATGGAGGGTTGTTGCGCCGCTTCCTGGGCGTGGGCGGTGCTGAAAAGCAGGTTCATCGGAATAACTCTCGGTCGATTTCCTAGTCAGTGGGGAATGTTATGTTTCAAAGGGCAATTTCTCAAGTGCGGGAGTCGGGATACGTGGCCTCGATCCGTCACCGCCGGCTGGCGCGGAGCGAAGCGGAGTGACTCAGGGCATCCATGCCCTTCGCCCCTGCGGGGCAGCGCTGCGCGCCGTCCAAAATGGCAATCCTGCCATTTTGTCGCAGAATCTCTATGGCGAAGCTGGGTCATTGTGCGGGAATCTAGGTGTTCTGATTTTGGCGGAAATCGTGGACGAAGGATTCCAGTTGGCCTTGTTCGATCGCCTCGCGGAGTTGGGACATCAGGTGTTGGTAGTAGTGGAGGTTGTGGATGGTGTTTAGTTGGGAGCCTAGGATTTCGCCGCATTTGTCGAGGTGATGGAGGTAGGCGCGGGTGAAGTTGCGGCAGGTGTAGCAATTGCAGTTTTCGTCTATTGGTGCGGTGTCGTTGCGGTAGCGGCTGTTGCGGATGCGCAGTATGCCGCTTGAGGTGAACAGGTGGCCGTTGCGGGCGTTGCGGGTCGGCATCACGCAGTCGAACATGTCGATGCCTTCGCATACTGCTTGGACGATATCTTCCGGCGTGCCGACTCCCATCAGGTAGCGTGGACGGTCCGCGGGCATGCGTTTCGCGCAATGGCGCATCGTGGCGGTCATTTCCTCCTTGGGCTCGCCTACGGAAAGGCCGCCGATGGCGTAGCCTGGGAAACCGATTTCGAGCAGGCCCTGCAGCGAGCGCTCGCGTAGTTGCGGGAACATGCCGCCCTGGATGATGCCGAACAGGGCGGCGGGATGTTCGCCGTGGGCCTCGCGGCAACGTGATGCCCAGCGGAGGGAAAGTTCCATCGACTCCCGCGCCTGCTCTTCGGTGGCGGGATATGCCGTGCAATCGTCGAACACCATGATCACGTCGGCGCCGAGTTGCTGTTGCAGGGCGATGGCGGATTCGGGTCCGAGAAAGATCTTGTCGCCGTTTACCGGGGAACGGAACTCGACGCCTTCCTCGCTGATCTTGCGCATGGCGCCCAGACTGAAGACCTGGAAGCCGCCGGAGTCGGTCAGGATCGGCCGATTCCAGCCCATGAAACCGTGCAGGCCGCCGTGGGACTCGACGACTTCGGCGCCCGGCCGCAACATCAGGTGGAAGCTGTTGGCCAGGACCATTTCCGCACCGATTTCCTCAAGCCGGCCCGGGCTCATGCCCTTGACGGCGCCGTAGGTGCCGACCGGCATGAAGGCGGGCGTGCGCACTTCGCCGCGGGCGAATCGCATCAGCCCCACCCGGGCCTTGCCGTCGACCTTTTGCAATTCGAATTCCATGCCGGTTCCCTTGTTTGACTCAGTGCTCCCGGGTTTCCCGGAAATCGACGGCGGGCCATTTTTCCATCGCCAGATTCAGGTTCACCTTGCTCGGCGCCAGGTAGGTCAGGTAGCCGCCCGCGTCGAGCGCCAGGTTGTCGTGGTACTTCCTGCGGAAATCTTCCAGTTCCTTCGCATCCCCGCAATCGACCCAGCGCGCGAGTTGCACGGTCACCGGCTCGTAGCCGCAATCGACGCCGTATTCTTCCTTGAGCCGGTGCGTGACGACCTCGAATTGCAGGGCGCCGATGGCGCCGATCAGCAAGTCGTTGTTGCGCAGGGGCATGAAGATCTGCACCGAGCCTTCCTCGGCCAGTTGCGTGACGCCTTTCTGCAATTGCTTCCATTTCAGCGGATCGCGCAATTGTATGCGCCGGAACAGTTCCGGCGCGAAATTCGGAATGCCGCGGAATTTCAGCTCTTCGCCGCCGCTGAAGGTGTCTCCGACCTGAATCGTGCCATGATTGTGCAGGCCGATGATGTCGCCGGATACCGCCGCTTCCGCCAGTTCCCGTTCGCCGGCGAGAAAAGTGACGGCATCGCTCACCCTCGTGGTCTTGCCGGTGCGGCAATGCCGCATTTTCATGCCCTGGCTGAATTCGCCGGAACAGATGCGCAGAAAGGCGATGCGGTCGCGATGTTTCGGGTCCATATTGGCCTGAATCTTGAAAACGAAGCCGCAGAAATCTTCCTCCAGGGCGGAGACTTCCCGGCTCTCCGCCGCGCGGCCGCGCGGCGCCGGCGCCGCTTCGACGAAATCGTCGAGCAATTCGCGAACACCGAAATTCGTCAGCGCGGCGCCGAAATACACCGGCGTCAACTCGCCGGCGAGATAGGCTTCGCGGTCGAATTCCTCGCAGGCACCGCGCACGAGTTCGATTTCCTCGCAGGCCTGTTCGTACCAGTTGCCGAGCAGTTGCCTCGCCTGCTCGCATTGCAGGCCCTCAATCCTGTCCGCATCGTCTATCCGCCTCCTCAGCGCGCCCGGATAAGGCCGCAGCGTGTCCGTCGCCAGATGGTACAGGCCCTTGAATTCCCTGCCCATGCCCAGGGGCCAGTTGATCGGCGCGCAGCGGATGCCGAGCACGTTTTCGATCTCGTCGATCAGTTCCACCGGGTCGCGGATATCGCGGTCGAGCTTGTTGACGAAGGTGAACAGCGGGGTATCGCGCATGCGGCACACGTTCATCAGCTTGATCGTGCGTTCTTCCACACCCTTGGCGCCGTCGACCACCATCAGCGCCGAATCCACGGCGGTCAGTACGCGATAGGTGTCTTCGGAGAAATCCTCGTGGCCGGGTGTGTCGAGCAAATTGATGATGCGCTCCTTCCAGGGAAACTGCATGACCGAAGAAGTGACCGAGATTCCCCGCTCCTGTTCCATGCTCATCCAGTCGGAAGCGGCCAGCCGGCCGGATTTGCGGCCCTTGACGGTCCCCGCGGCCTGGATGCGGCCGCCGAGCAGCAGCAACTTCTCGGTAATCGTGGTCTTGCCCGCATCGGGGTGCGAAATGATGGCGAGTACGCGCCGGCGATTGATTTTGTCGCGCAGGGTTTCCATATGCGGGTGGGGACTGGATCGTCAGGCGCGGGATTATAGCAGTGTGGTGGCTTCGATCCGTCGCCGACGGGCGGGGTGTGGGTTTTGCGGACGCCGTAAATCCATCCCTGGAGGCTTCGGGCTCGGCGTCCTGCCTCGCACGCCCGCAAAACCCCGACCCGTTACTACTCTACGGAACCCCATAAACCGTCCTGCCTCGCACGCCCGCAAAACCCACACCCCGCCCGTCGGCGACTCACATTGTGCGGCACGCAGAGTTGTCATTCTGCGCGGAGCGAAGCGGAGTCGCAGAATCTCGTTGGATTTGGTTTTTAGGACTAACGTTGTGCGGGGCCGACGGCACATTGTTCTTGGGAGAGCCTGATAGAATCGCGGAGTTCGTAGATGCTGCGGGAGGCTGGTGGTGGATTTTCGGTTGAGTGAGGAGCAGTTGGCGCTGCAGAAATCGGTGCGGCGGTTTGCGCGGGGGGAGTTGCCTGAGATTGCGGCGGAGATTGAGCGTAGCGATGAGCCGCCGGGTGTCGAGTTGCGGAGGCGGTTTGCCGAACTTGGTTATCTTGGGGTGAACCTCGGGAAGGAATACGGTGGGGCCGGGCTCAGTCATCTTGACGCGGTGCTGGTGCTGGAGGAGATTGCCAGTGTTTCCATTGCAGTTGCCTTTCCAATCTTTGAATCCTGTTTTGGGCCGACGCTTGCCATTGCGCATTTCGGGAGTGAGGAGATGCGGCGGCAGGTGCTGCCGCGGGTTTGTTCCGGGGAGATCGTCGTTGCGGTTTCAATGTCCGAGCCCGATGCCGGCTCGGCGCTCACCGATCTGAACACGCGGCTGCGCGAAAAGGACGGGAAGTTGCTTCTCAACGGCACGAAACGCTGGTGTTCGGGGGCCGGGCATGCCGACGTCTACCTCGTTTATTGCCGTATGTCGGACGAACCCGGCGCCCGCGGCATCGGCGCGGTTCTAGTACACAAGGGCGCGCCCGGCTTCGGATTCGGCAAGCGCGACCACCATCTCGGCTTTCGCGGCGTATATAGCGCGGACATGCATTTCGATGAGGTCGGGATCGACCCGGCCGATGTGCTTGTTCCCGCCGGCGGTTTTCGCCGGCTCATGGAAGCCTTTGATCTGGAACGCTGCGGCAATACCACGATGTCGCTCGCCGTGGGGCAATCGGCGTTCGACTACGTGCTCGATTACTGCCAGCAGCGCGAACAGTTCGGCAAGCCGCTGGTCGACTTCCAGGCGGTACAGATCCATCTTGCGGAAATGAAGATGAAACTTGATGCTGCGCGCCTGCTGCTCTATCGCGCCGTCACCGGCGCCGAAAGCAAGCTGCCCTCACTGGCCGACAGTTCCATCGCCAAATGCTTCGCCAACGAGGCCGTGCGGGAAGTAACGGGCAAGGCGATGCAATTGATGGGGGGCTACGGCTATTCGCGGGAGTTTCCCATCGAACAGAAATTGCGCGACGGCTGGGGCTGGGGCATCGCGGGCGGCGCCATCGATATCCAGAAAATAAACATCGCATCCGCCCTGGTGGGACGCCGTTTCAACCAGCGAAGCTGAAAGCGGGAAAATCAGTGAATCGTTGCCGATTCCGGCCGGACTTCCGTCTGGGCGAACGAGGGGTGCAGCAGATCCGTGCGCCCCACCACGAGCAGGTCGTTGCGGCACAGGCTTTCCTCGCCCTCCCCGCCTCCGACCGGCAGATCGTCGAGCAGTACGCAGGCGACTTCCTCCTCGGCGGCTTCGACGACGACGCAGGATTTGAAGCCGCTGACGGTGTTGAGCGAGGCGAGACTGCCGACCACGGCCTCGAAGCGCGGAAACTCCCCGGTGGCGTCCTTGAGCACGCCGACAGGCAGGTAAGGGAATCCGAATCCCGCGGCGGCGACGATGTGTATGATCTCGATGACTTCAGGATCGGTCAGGTCCAGGCGCACGGTATCGGGCTGGTCGGTGATGCGGCCGATCTTGCGCTGATTGATCAGACGCAGGAACAGATCGAGATCGTTCTGGTTCCACTCCAGAATCTCTTCGTTGCCTGAGACGTCCGGGTCGGCGGTGAGTCTGAGGATGCCCGTTTCTATGGTGAGATCGAAGGATTCGGAATCATCGGGGCCGGGCACTACCATGGCGACCGAATACGATCCCTTGTCCTCGTTCGCGCAAAGTCGCCACAGGAAAGGCACTTCTCCTGTCAGTTCGATCATCGGCGACCTTTTGGTGACGTGGAGGCGCAAAGATACCACAAAACGCCCCCGGCCCGCTTGAGCGCCCCGTCCGCCGCTGGCCAGATGAGCTCTGGAACACTATAGTTAAGCTGCTGTCCGGTTCGAGCCTTATTCACAGAATCTGTGGATAACTCGGTGAATAATTTCAGGCGGCGGGCCGGGAATGCTGTAGGAATGGGAATTCGCATGAAATTGCTCAAAATTTGATCAACATGAAATGTCCATATTTTTCAAAAACTTAAATCTTCTGAACCGATCAAGAAAAAAAATAAAACTGCTATTGTCAGTGTTTTGTGACCGGCGCGTAATTTTTGTGCATAAATTTCCGTCTTTGAGCGAACTTGTCGAATAGTGGCCCTTGTTGCCTCCTGTTTTTATTGGAATTTTCCAGTCATAACGAACCGATCATTCTTGCAGTAATATCGGGATACGATGAACCTCATGTCATTCGAACGAAAAAACATCTCGCGAATGCGGGGCTACACCCCGGGCGAACAGCCGGATTCACCGGAAATCGTCAAGCTCAATACCAACGAGAACCCCTACCCGCCGCCGACCGCCGTCACCGAAGCCCTGCGCGCCATCAAAGGCGCCGATCTGCGGCGTTACCCCTCTCCCCTGGCCGACGATTTCCGCACCCTCGCCGGACTGATCCACGGCCTCGACCCCGAGAGCATTCTCGCCGTAAACGGCGGCGACGAACTCCTGCGCCTGCTGCTCACCACCTTCGTCGATTCCAGCGAAACGCTGGCGGTAATGCAGCCGAGTTATTCACTCTATCCCGTACTCGCCGAGATCGCCGGCTGCAAGCTGCTGGAAATACCCCTGAACGGCGCCTGGGAGATGCCGGACGACATGCCGGCCATATTGCGCGAAGAAGCCGTGAAAATGCTCGTTCTCGTCAATCCGCACGCGCCGACCGGCGGCTTGCTGCCGGCGGACTGGCTGCGCGGTCTGGCGCGGGAATTCGAAGGCATACTGGTGCTCGACGAAGCCTATGCCGATTTCATCGATCCCGAATTGGCATACGACTCGATGCCGCTCGCGCGCGAACTCGACAACGTGCTGATCCTGCGCACCTTGAGCAAGGGATATTCTCTCGCCGGATTGCGCTTCGGCTACGGCATCGGCCCACCCGACCTGATCCATCCGATGGCCGCCAAGACCAGGGACAGTTACAACACCGACCATATTTCCCAGCAGCTGGCCAGGGCGGCGCTGGAATCGCGGGACGCAGCCGCGCAGACCTGGGCGCGGGTCCGGCGGTCCCGCGAATGGCTGCGCGGCGAACTTGCCGGATTGGGAATCGATACCCTGCCCAGCCAGAGCAATTTCCTGCTGGCTGCGATTCCCGCCGCCATCGGCGCGGTGGATCTTTACCAGGCCCTGAAGGAGCGCGGAGTTCTCGTCCGCCACTTCGACCAGCCCCGGCTCGACAACCGGCTGCGGATCACCGTCGGCAGTGAAACCGACAACGAAATTCTCATCGATAAACTGCGGGACATCCTGCAATGATCTTCTCGCTGCTCAAGATCAACAAGAAGATTTCCGCCGCTCTTGCCGGCATAGCCATCGGCGCCGCGAGCCTGTGGGGTCTGTCGATGTGGCAGGAGATTTCCACCGGCGAATTGCTGCGCCTCCTGCTCGCCGTGCTCGTCATGCTCGCCGGGCTCGCCCTCGTCGCTTTCTGCGCCGTGGCCTTGTGCAAGTTGCTGATCGCCGTGGCGATACGCCTCATCAGGCATCTGCGGTCCTGACAGTCAGCGCAGCCGCTTCCGCAAGCGCTGCAAATCCCGCCAGCAGTACTTTTTCAGGTCTGGAAAGGCGAGCATTTCGCGCAAGCCGCGAGTTACGGTGACGCGCAAGGAAATTCCGCCGATCCTGGCGGCGAAGTCCGCGACTGACGCGGAAACATCGGGGAAGAGCTCGTTGCCGTTAAACGCGAAAACCAGCAGATTCCCGCAGCCGTCGCGCTCGCACAGATCTTGCAGCAAGCCGCTCCGCCCCGCGTTCGCAGCAAGGGACTCGCGATTCAGGTGCGCAAGTTCACCCGCGGCGGCGCCGTCGAGCGCCTTGCCCAGCGCCTTCAAAATATTCGCCAGCAACTCGCGGCATTCCGCGCCGTCCGCGCCGTCCCATCCGTCTTCCGTAAGCAGGGCCAGTGAATCGTCGACGCGCAGATAATGCAGCGGCTTGCGCACGACAGCGGTCGCAGATTCCCGTACCGGCGTCGGCTTGGATTTCGACTCCGGAGCCGCTTCCCGCACCGGTGGTGGCTCGCCTTCCTCCACAGACGTTGGCTGCTCCGGCGCCCCGGTTTCGGATAATTCCGGATAAACCGGTGAAAGTCTGGCGTTTTCAAACACCACTTTGGCGTACCAGGGCTGTATTCCCATCAGCGTCAAGTATTCCCGCCGCCGATTCTCTTTCGCGGTTTTTGCTGTTTCATTCATGTGCGCGCCGCCATCATCGGCAAGTCCCGCGGAAGTCCGGGTTGGGAAAATAACCCTTGTTCCAGCGTTTTCGCAAGCGACCCGACCACGGTTTGAAGTTGCCCTTCATTCATGCTTGAATCCGCACGAGTTTTTGTCGGAGATCCGCCATGCTTGCCGTCCGCTGTCATTCGCACGGATCGCCTGAAAACCTCAGGCTGAATGATATCGACAAGCCTGCGGCAGGCGAAAAAGAGGCTCTGGTAGAGATATACGCCGCTTCGCTGAACTTTCCCGACAGTCTGCAGATTCGCGGCAAGTATCAGTTCCAGCCGGACATGCCCTTCATTCCCGGCTCGGAAGCCGCCGGCATCGTCCGGGAAGTCGGCGCGGGCCTCGCGGGATTCCAGGCCGGCGACCGGGTCATGGCGACTCCCGGGCTCGGCGCCTTCGCCGAGTTCGCCGCGGTTCCGGCGCGAGGCCTGCGCAAGATTCCGGACAATATGGACTTCCCCACCGCCGCGGCCTTTCCCATGGTCTACACGACTTCGTATTACGCGCTGAAGCAGCGCGCGCAATTGCAGCCCGGCGAAACCCTGCTCGTGCTCGGCGCCGGCGGCGGCGTGGGCATGGCGGCGGTGGAACTCGGCAAGATCATGGGCGCCAGGGTGATCGCCGCTGCCGGCTCGGAGGAAAAACTCGCCTTCGCGCAAAAACTGGGCGCCGATGAACTGGTCAACTATGGTGACGGCTGTGGCGACGGCGAATTCAAGGAGAAAGTCAAGGAACTGACCGGCGGCGCGGGAGCGGATGTCATCTACGATCCGGTCGGTGGCGACCTGTTCGACCAATGTTGCCGCTGCATCAACTGGAACGGCCGCCTGCTCGTGATCGGCTTCACCAGCGGCCGGATTCCCGCCTACAAGGCCAATCTGGCCCTGCTCAAGGGTTCGTCGATGGTCGGCGTTTTCCTCGGCCGTTTCCGCCAGGAAGAGCCTGAAACCTACGAACGGAACTTCCGCGAACTGCTCGACATGTACGGGCAAGGCAAGATCAAGCCGCTGATCACCCAGCGCTACCCGCTTCGGGATTACGTCTCGGCATTCAACGTGTTTACCGAACGCCGCGCGCTCGGCAAGGTGATTCTCGAAATGAAGAGCGAATGAAGCGCCATGCTGACCGACCGGGAAATCGCCGCCGACCTCGAAAAACTGAAGGAAATCGCCGCGGGCATGCTGGCGCCCGAGTCGCCTTTCGCAATTGAAACGAAGGAAATCGACGGCGTCGAATTGCGTGTTTTCCGCAAGGCGCCGCGCAATCTCGGCGAAATATACGAATTGAGCCGCCAGGTGCCCGACGAGACCTTTCTCGTCTATCTGGACGAGCGCTACACCTTCGCCGAAACCTTCGACATGGCGCGTCGGCTGGCGCGGGCGTTGCGCGAGGAATACCGGGTGGGCAAGGGCGACCGGGTCGCGATCTGCGCCCGTAATTCCCCGGAATGGTGCCTGGCCTACATGGCGACGACCATGATCGGGGCGATCACGGCCCCGCTCAATTCCTGGTCCACGGCGCGGGAACTCGAATTCCTCATCTCCGACAGCGGCAGCAAGCTGATCTTCGTCGACCCGCCGCGGCTGAAATTGCTCGGCGAGGCCGCCGCGAATCTCGATGTCGTCGTGATCAAGCCCGAAGACGGCAGCGGCCTGCCCGAAAACTCTTGTGAAAGCTCTTGTGAAAGCTTTTGTGAGACCCAGGAGTTGCTCCGGCGTTACGAGCCGCTCAGCGACGCGGAGTTGCGCGAATTCGACGTGCAGCCGGAGGACGACGCCACGCTCATGTATACCTCGGGCTCGACGGGCAACCCCAAGGGCGTGCTTTCGAGCCATCGCGCCGTGATCAGCGCGCTTTACACCTGGATGTTCGTGCGTGGGGCCAACGAAACCCTGTACACCGAACTGGTCAGAGAGAATTGGCAGCCCGCCATCCTCGCCAACGTTCCCCTGTTCCACGTGACCGGGAGCCACGCCCAGTTCCTGATCAGTTTCGTCTCTCCGCGCAAGTTCGTGATGATGTACAAATGGGACCCGGAAGTGGCCCTGCAATTGATCGAGCGGGAGCGCATTTCTATATTTCACGGCGTGCCGACCATGACCTGGGAAATCATGGTGTCGGAAAACTTCGAACGCACGGACCTGAGCAGTCTGCGCGGCGTGCAAAGCGGCGGCGCGCCGCGGCCGCCGGAACATCTGGCGATGATGCTGGAGAAGTTCCCGCCCGAGGCGATTGCCGGCCTTGGCTACGGCCTCACCGAAACCAATGCCATCGGCGCGATCATCAGCTACAAGTTTTACGCTTCCAGGCCCGAAAGCACCGGCCGTCCCACTCCGCCGGTCACCGATCTGCGCATCGTCGACGGGGAAGGCCGCGAACTCGGAACGAACGAGGTCGGCGAGATCTGCATCAAGGGTCCCTCGGTCATGAAGGGCTACTGGAATCAGCCCGAAGCCACCGCCGAGGTCCTGCGGGACGGCTGGTTCCGCACCGGCGATATCGGCAGACTCGATCCGCTGGGCTTCCTGGTCATCATGGACCGGGCCAAGGACATCGTCATCCGCGGCGGCGAAAACATCGCCTGCATGGAAGTCGAATATGCAATCAGCGAACATCCCGCGGTGAACGAAGTCTCGGTGTACGGCATTCCCGACGACCGCCTCGGCGAAGTTCCCGCGGCCACCGTCATGCTCAAGCCGGACCGGGAACTCGACACGGCGCAACTGGGCGAATTCCTCGCCGAACGGCTCGCCGCATTCAAGATTCCGCGCGCTGTTCGCTTCCAGCACGAGCAATTGCCTCGCACCGGCACCGGCAAGATCGCCAAACGCGAATTGCGCCGGCTCGCGATTTCGTCACCAAAATAGTTGATTTTTTCCCGCAACGGCACGATATAGGGGGAAAGGAGAACGATCCTGGGTGATTTGGGGGGCAAATCATGCAGACACCTGAATGGGAAGACAACGACAGCCTTGAGCCGGTCGAACAACAGCCGATAGCGGAGACGGCCTCCAGGTCCTCGGCCCGCGACAAGGTGCGCATTCTGGAATTGCGCCGGCGGCTGGAAGAACGGCTGGACAGCAAGCGCATCGAAATGGAATACGGTTCCGACTATCTCGACGACGAGTCGATTCAGTAGCATGACTTATTGTGTCGCCGTTTCGCTGGACTCCGGAATGGCATTCTGCTCCGATTCGCTGACCCACGCGGGCATCGACCAGGTTTCCACCTATAGCAAGATGTTCTGCCACGGCGTCAAGGGCGAAAGGCAATTCGTCATCCTGAGCGCCGGCAATCTGGCGACCAGCCAAGGCGTCATGGCAAAACTCAAGGCCGATATCCGCAAGGGCGCCGGCATCACGCTCGACAGCGTGAACAGCGTCACCGAGGCGGCGGATTATCTCGGCGACGTCAGCCTCGAACAGCAGGAAAGGCGCAAGACCGAGGGGGTCAACTTCGAAGCGAGTTTCATTCTCGGCGGGCAGATCAGGGGCGGGAAGCACCGCGTCATTCTGGTCTACCCGGAAGGCAATCACATCACCACTTCAAAGGACACGCCCTATCTGCAGATCGGCGAAAGCAAGTACGGCAAACCGATCCTCGACCGCATTCTGAATCCCGCGCTCGATCTGGCCACGGCGGCGCAATGCCTGCTGATTTCGATGGATTCCACCATGAAGAGCAATCGCGGCGTGGGACCGCCGATCGAGTTGCTGCTCTATCGCAAGGACAGCCTGTCGCTCGACCATCATCACCGTTTCGAGCCCGAAAGCGATTTTCTGCGCGACCTGCGCCAGGGCTGGGACAATGCCCTCAAGAACGCGTTCCGGCAGATGCCGCCCCTGAGCTGGGCGGCGAACTGGGACAACCCGGGCCATGAACGACCAGTTCATGAACAAATTGAAGCTTCCCGATAGTCGCTTCCGAAAGCACAAAGGGATAAGCGTCTTCCAGCCCCATGCTGCGATTCAGCGAATTGAGCAGAATCGTCAGTTTCGACCATTTTTGCAGCAGCTCCTCAAGACTGTCGAAGCGATACGAGCCCTGGGGCAGGCCGTAGAATCCCGCCGTCTCGAGAGTGTCGGTCATGTGCAGGTAATGCGCCCAGATTTCGGCCCAGTCCTCAAGCGGATGCGACTGGGCGTAGGCGCTGATGAAGTTCGGGTCGCGTATCCGGGGTCCTGAATAGTAGCGCTCAAGCGCGGCGTCATAATCCCGCCTCTCGTCGCCAAACAGATTTCGAAGCCGCGCGAGAAGCTGTCCGCTATCGATCAGCAGAGAGAAATAATAATGCCCGCTTTCGTGCCGGAAATGCCCGAGCAGCGTGCGATACAACTCGCCGGCATGCCGGCGCGCCATTTCGCGCCGCATATCGTCGGCTTCCGTCACGTTTATGGTCACCACTCCCTCGCTATGGCCGGTATAGACGTGTTCTTCGGCCACATTGGGATTGGAGCGCCTGTCTTCGATGAAGCGGAAGGCGAGCCCGTCTTCGGATTCGTGCTTGCCGGTTACGGGCAGGTTCAATTGCAGAAGTCCGAAGATCAGGCGCCGCTTGGCGTGTTCGAGTTGTTTCCACCAATGCAGGCGGTCGCTGTCGACGAGGTTGGGGATTGTCTGGTTCAGGCTGCAGGAAAGGCAGAACTCCTTGCCGGCATCGCCCGCGATCCAGTTGCAGACGCCGAAATCGACACCGTTGCGGCACAGGGGGCCGGCTTCGCTTTGCGGTGCTTCTTTTTGCGACCCCGGTTCCACCGCCGTGCTCAGGCGCAGCATCCGGCGCGACCGCGGATCGTAACCGAGCCGGCCGCCGCACCTCAGGCAGGTGGTGTTCTCGAAGAACAGCGTCTGGCCGCAACCGCATTCGAAATCGATCATGTCCGGATTCCCGCTTCAGGGAAGCTCCGATCAAGTCCGAGCTTCCCTGCGGCGCAAGAATGGTGAAAACTCAGCACCGTGGCGAGAACCAGGTTTGCGTGATGGCGTTGTGGATCGCGGCGAACTTGATCTGGAGCCGGTCGATATAGTCTGTCAGCCCTTCTTCGATCAGGTCGGCCACCTGGGATTGCATCACGTGCCGACGCGCTTCATCGACCAGGGCGGCGGCCTCGTCGTTCTTCGGCAATTTCGACAAGACCTTGCTGATCGTGGTCAGATTATGAATTGCCGCCCGGGGAAACTCCTCGTCCCGCAAGAGAAAGCGAACCACGTCCTCGCCGTTGACGCGCCGGCGCACATGCTGTCGATACATCTGGTAAGCGCTTTGCGAACGCAGCACACTCATCCAGAGAATGCCTTCATAGGGTTCGGGAAATCTCGGCGCGACCGAGCCCTTGCCCGGATGCGTGAACAATTTGCGGGCGCCGACGTCGACGATGCGCGTCACCATGTCCGCGCGTTCGAGCGCCCGGCCCATGCGCACGAAGGCGTAACCGGAGTCCCGGCTCATGGCGCCCGCCAGCATGCCGAAAATCTGCTGGACGCTTTCGATCATGTGTTCGAGCATCTCGTTGCGCGCGCTGCGGACCGCGGCGCTGCCGGCGGCGGACCGGGTGTAATAGTACAAATCGTTGATGCGTTCGAAGGTTTCGGTGGGCATGACTTCACGGGTCGTGCGGGCGTTTTCCCGCGCCATCGACAACATGCCGCAAATCGATGCGTCGCAATCGTCGGCGATGAGGAATTGCGCCAGATTGCTTTCCGTGGCGATGTTGTAGCGCGTGGCGAACAGTTCCGTGGTGCCGGTAATGCGCACCAGGGCCCGCCAGCCGAGCTTGGTTCGTCCCGGCAGGTCGAGCAGCAGGTTCGAGAACACGTTGAGCAGGCGCGCGGTATTTTCCACCCGCTCCAGATAGCGCGCCTGCCAGTAAATCCGTTCCGCTACCCTTGAAAGCATCGCCCTAGCCCATTACCACCCAGGTGTCCTTGCTGCCGCCGCCCTGGGAGGAGTTGACCACATAGCTGCCTTTCACCAGCGCCACCCGGGTCAGGCCGCCGGGAGTCACATAGCTGTCCGCCGCCTGCAAAATAAACGGGCGCAGATCGACATGCCGCGGTTCCGCGGCTTTCTCGCCGAGAATCGGCACCGTGGAAAGCGAAATCAGCGGCTGGCCGAGATAATTGCGCGGATTGTCCTTGATCCGCCGCGCGAACTCCTCGCGTTCGGCCGCACTGGCCTGGGGACCCATCAACATGCCGTAGCCGCCCGATTCGTTGGCGGGCTTGACGACGAGCTTGTCGAGGTTGGCGAGCACGTGCTGTCTTTCCTTGTCCTTGAAACAGCGGTAACTCGGCACATTGGGCAGAATCGGATCCTCGTCGAGGTAATACTTGATGAATTCGGGCACATAGGTATAAACGATCTTGTCGTCGGCCACGCCCGCCCCCGGCGCGTTCGCGAGAGAGACGTTGCCCTTGACCCAGGCCTTGAACAGGCCGGGCACGCCGAGCATCGATTCGGGATTGAACACGGCCGGGTCGAGGAACATGTCGTCGATGCGCCGATAGATCACGTCGACCTGGGACAGGCCGCCGATGTTGCGCATGTGGACGCGGTCGTTCTCGACGACCAGATCGCTGCCTTCGACGAGTTCTGCGCCCATGCGCTGGGCGAGATACGAATGTTCGAAATAGGCGGAATTGTAAATTCCCGGCGTCAGCACCACGATTTCGGGAAAAGCCTGCCGGCGCGGCGACAGCGAAGCAAGCATGTCGAACAGTTCCTGCGGGTATTCGGTCACGGGCTGGATGTCGTAATTCTCGAACAATTCGGGAAAGACGCGTTTGGTGACGCGGCGGTTCTCGAGCATGTAGGACACGCCCGAAGGCACCCGCAAGTTGTCTTCGAGCACCATGAAGCGGCCATGCTCGTCGCGGATCAGGTCGGTGCCGCAGATATGCGCCCAGACGCCGTAACGCGGCTCGATGCCGAGGCATTGGGGCCGGAAATTGACCGAATCGAGGATCAGTTCCGGGTCGATGATCTTGTCCTTGAAGACCTTCTGCCCGTTGTAGACATCGTTGATGAAACAGTTCAACGCGCGCACGCGCTGTTCCAGGCCGCGGCGGGTCGTTTCCCACTCCGGGGCCGGAATCACCCGCGGTATGAGATCGAAGGGCCACTCCCGGTCGATATTCTGGCCGTCGCTGTAGACCGTGAAGGAAATGCCCATGGTCTTGATGGCGAGCCGGGAGGCCAGCTTCTTTTCGTCGAGATCCTTGCGGTCGAGTGACTCCAGGTAGGCGGCAAGTTGCCGCGCCGTCGGCCGGGGCGCGCCCGGCCGCTCGATCATTTCATCGTGAAAGGCTCCGGGATCATATGTCTGCCAGTCGATCTGCAAGGAAAACTCCTTCAGTTCATACCTGCCGCAACGTCAGTGGCTTCGATCCGTCGCCGCCAGCCTGGGGCGCATGCAGCGGACGTCGTGAATCCAGGCGGGCGAGGCATGCCTCGCCCCTACGACCGAACCGCATGAAACTGTAGGAGCTGGGCATGCCCAACCCGTGATCGGGTCAACCGCCTTCGCGCCAACTATTCGATGCAAGCCCCTTTTTTGCCATTATATGCCAGTCTTTGCTGGCGTTTCGGTTCGTCGATCTCTCCGGGCTCTGGTCTCTCTGCGGCACGCTGTCTTGTGTTGTCTGTGATCTCTCCGCGATGTCAAGCCGAATCGCGGAGGGTCCGCGCCGTCAGGCGTGGAGACCACTATTCTGCTTTATATCGCATCTACTTAATAACCTGTTCCCTGCCCGGCGAGGGCGGTTTTCAACTTTTGACTTTGACTTTTCATCGGTAGTTGCTGTTTATGGTTGTTTGTAGCGCAAAAAAGGGAGTCCGAAGACTCCCCAATTATTGCTTGCGCGCTTGCGGTTTGTCAGTCGTCTATCAATCCCGGTCTGCGCCCCAAGTCGAATAGGCTTCGTCTTTCGTTGACTCGAGGTGCGTTTGCGTTCGCGCCGGCGTCAATCAGCATCCGCTCCATTTCACGGTCGTCGAATTCAATAGCATCCTCAAGCGCGAATTCTCCAACTACGCCAGTGGCATCCGCGCCCGCGTCCAGCAACAGGCGCACCATTTCAGTATGTCCGTTCCGCGCGGCATTCGTCAGCATGCCGCTGAATGGATTTTCCGGGTCGGTTCGATAGTTCGGATCGGCTCCGTGTTCGAGAAGCACCCGCGCCGCGTCCGTACTGCCGTACATTACCGCGTCCGTCATCGCGCTATGGTTTCCGGGCATGGTCAGATTGACATCCGCGCCCGCGTTGATCAGTGCCCGCACCATTTCCGGGTTGTTGTTGGATGCGGCTTGACGCAATGCGCTTCCTCCGTCCGAGGTTAAACGGTTTGGATCGGCCCCGGAAGCCAGATAGGCTTGCACGGTGGGCAAGTCGTTTTCTTGCGCGGCCGAAATCAGGTTGGAATATCCCATGTCGACAAGTTCTTCCTGGAATACGTAGAGATCCGCGAGTTTTTCGGTGCGCAGGCGTTTCTCGTGATCCAGGAATGCAGTCATTTGTTCCGGCGACAGAATTTCGCGGAGTCTTGAATAAAGCCGGTTGTTAACTTCTTCTTGCGCTTCGCCGAGGCTTGTCACTGTTTCATCAAGTGTGCCGTTTCCCCCGGCTATGGCCAGTTCGAAGAATCTGGCCCTCGATTCAACCCAAACATCCCTTACAAGCCGGATATCTTCCGAGCTTAGATCTAGATTGTATATGAATTCAGCCCAATCCAGATCAAATTGAAAGTTGGCGTTATCGTAGGGATTTAGAAGAATTTCCGAAAAGGTTGATTCTCGCTCGTCGTATGTTGGCGGATTGAAATAATCCTTCAATTCATCGAAGCTGTATCTTTGCTGAAGTTCGACCAATTGGACGTTTTCCTCAACAGTCAGCGTATTTTGTGGAGCGAGAGGGCTGTTTCTCAAATCCGTTGTTTCAGGTGCCGGGATTTCCCGATTGCCGATCGAATCGGCGTTTCTGGCAGGTTCGAAACCTTCCCGCATGAGTACTGCGGCGGCTATCAAAACAATAACAGGGAGCGTCGCTAGTAATTTTGCCTTGAGATTCGTATTGTCAAGTTTCATGCTGGCATCTCCTCTATATATGTAATCCGATCAGTTGACATGATAACCCCATGTCTTGGTCCTGACAATTCTTGTCGGAACGAATAGCCAAATATCGCGAGGATGAATTTCAAAACCGTAGGTAACATCATATTGTTCACTCGTTCCATGTCTCGCGTCTAGATCGCGCATATAGTCATTGTGTGATTGACTGCATAATAGGGTTTGGTCTTTCAGAGTGATATCCCGCCTTGCCAACATATTATCGAAGTTGCTATTTATGTTTGCTTCGACTGTTTTTGGATTGTAATCTTTTACGGTATCCCAGATTGCTTTGAGCAATGTTTCTCCTACAATCCAAGCTGAGACTCTTCTTAATTCTCTAAGGCTTGTGGGTAGCATGTCAATATCTTCAATTGTCTCAAGTAAATTATTTTCAAAATTATCTGCAACAGTGTCAATGATGCTCATATTATGATACGCGTTATTAAGTGCGCCCACTCTCCATGATTCGATTGCCTGTACTGCTTAATTAGCTTGTTTAACAGCGGTTTGAACACAGTAATTCCAACCACTGGTATTGTGGTATGAGTCAGGCGAAGTGGGAAAAAATGTATACCTGTTTTGGCTGAATGTTGATACTGCTATAGAAAGCAATGCTGCCGCCACTAATGCAAAAGGCGATAGCCGTAAGGCCCGTTTTGCGGCGGTTGCCGCGAATATAATATGATGATGCTTCATTGTGCGTTTGTCTTCGTTTGCAATATGTTTCCGGCAAAGTGGTGCCGAGTCGTTGCAAATGACACGCATAACGTGAAATTCTCGCCTATTCGCCGGGTCGAGAAGCTAATCCACCCCATTCAAGAGCTGTTGTATTGAGCGAGCAACTCGGCTTCCGGGCAATGCACATCGTTTGCAAGGCAGAACGCCAACCAAAGTGATTTGTGGTTGTCAAGCGGGTTCGTGTCTCTGGCGCGTCAATCAAGCGCCACTTCGCAGAAGTGGCAACCGATAACGATTGCTCGGTTCGTTTGGTCGTCCCGGTACTGGTGGATCGGTTCCGCTAGGTCGAGCGCCTCGGCGCATCGGAGGGTCGCGGCGGCGGCACGGCCTTCGGACTGTCCTGCGAATCAGGACCACCTCATTCGACCCTCAAGAAGCTGCGCTTCTTATCGGCTATGCCAACCGGGCCCCACCCTCGCACACCCGCTGCATGCGCCCCAGGCCGACGGCGACTCACTCTGACTTTACCCCATAGGGTATGGAAATTGCTTGTGCACTTCATCGCAGGCGGCTTTGACTTCGGTCGAGAGTTCGATGTCGAGGGCCGCCAGGGATTCGTCCAGCTGATCCGCGGCGCGCGCGCCGATGATCGTGGACGCGACGAAGTCGAACTCCATGCTCCAGCGCGTCGCCAGCGTCACCGGCGACATGCCCGCCTGCCGGGCGATCTCGACGTATTTCGCGGTCGAGGCCAGCGTGCCCTCGTTGACGAAGCGCCGCGCCATCGCCTGCTGGCGCGGATTACTGCTCTGATAATCGCCGAATCGCGTGTTCGGCGGCGACTTGCCGTCGTTGTATTTGCCGCTGAGCACGCCGCCGCCGATCGGCGAATAAGGCAGCAGCGAGATCTTCTCGTTGCGGCAGACCTGGGCCAGTTCGTCGAGAAAACGGCGATGCAGCAGCGAAAAGTTGTTCTGGATCGATTCGAATCGGGCGAGGCCTTCGTATTCGGCGATCATGTTGCTTTTGGTCAAGCCGTAACTCGTTTCGTTCGATGTGCCCAGGTAGCGCACCTTGCCCGAATCGACGAGGCGGTCGAGAGCGGCCATGGATTCTTCCATCGGCACGATGG
Source organism: Pseudomonadales bacterium (assembly GCA_028279115.1). Classification (GTDB taxonomy): domain Bacteria; phylum Pseudomonadota; class Gammaproteobacteria; order Pseudomonadales; family Pseudohongiellaceae; genus UBA9145. Next base: position 1,385 of record JANQSV010000347.1, on the reverse strand, counting down.
GGTCGGGCCAATGCACCTGGTAGAGATCGATGTAATCGACGCCCATGCGGCGCAGGCTGCCCTCCACGGCGCATTCGATGTGATGGCGGTCGACGGCGGTCAGGCCGTGACGGATCGGCGGCACGAACCAGCCGCCCGCCGCGCCGGCGACCTTGGTGGCGACGATCACGGCGTCCCGCGGCTTCCGCTTCAGCCACTCGCCGAATATCTCTTCGGTGCGGCCGGCGAGTTCGGCCGTCGGCGGCACCGGATAGGTTTCCGCCGTATCGAAAAAGTTGATCCCCCTGTCAAAGGACTTGTCGAGAATTCGAAATGACTCGGCCTTGTCGCTCCAGGTTCCGAAACTCATTGTGCCCATGCAAATGGGCGTCACCCGCAGGCCGCTCCGGCCAACGTATCTGTATTCCATGTCGTTTCCTTAAGTTATAGATTCAAAGACGCATTCTTGATCAGTCCAGTGGCGGACAATCTTCTCCGAGATAACCGCCACCGCAATAGGACGGATCCTGCAATTGTATGAAAATGCCGTCCGGATCGGAAAAGTACACTTCCGGCGTGCCGGTCTCAAATCCTCCCCGGTCGGGCATGCGCATGCTGACCCAATGCATCAGCGGCTGCGTGTCCGCCGGATCGCTGCGCGCACTCAGCCCGTAATCCGTGAGTTGATTGAGTATGTCGCCGACATCGAAATTGTTCATGCTGAAACAGACATGGTGGATAAGCGCGGGATTCTGCGGCGGACCTTCCTCGCTGGCGCCGGCATACATCAGGAACTGGAAACCGTCGCCGACGCCGACCACCGGCGCGTTTGGGCCCTGGTAGGCCTGGAACTCCTTGCCGAAGACCTGCTGGTGGAAATCGTTGGCGCGGCCGCGGTTGGCGGTGAAATTCGTAAAGTGGTTGCAATCGACGAGTTGGAACATCCCCGTCGAGGGGACCGGTTCGATCGCATTGCAGACATCGCCGAGGACGCCGTCGCCGCCGCAGTCCATGGGCGAGGAAAGATGGTAGATCAGGCCTTCGACGTCCGCGAAGTAGAGCTCCCGCGTCCCGCCCGGCCCGGATGCGACCACGATGGAAGACGGCGTGCGGTAAATTTGATCGGGCGCGCTTGGAATCGGGCGGTCGGCGCGGGCGGGCAGATTGTCGGGATCGTTGGCGTAAACCTCGAGGGAAATCGGTTCCCCCACCACTGCGCGGCGGAAATTGTCGCCCTGGACTTCGAGTTCGGGCGGGATATTGGTGCGCAAGGCGTCGTCCAGGCTGCCGAAAGCCCCGCCGACTTCGGTTGAGATTACCCGCGGGTCGATGCGGTAGTCGGGCTTGAGCGGGCCGTAGGCGCGATTGGTCTGACCCTGGGTGCGCAAGGTCCAGACGATTTCGTC
>JANQSV010000302.1 GCA_028279115.1 Pseudomonadales bacterium | reverse complement strand
CGAAAGTGCGCCGCGGCTGCTGATCGCGGTGGACCAGGAAGGCGGTCGCGTACAACGATTTATCGAGCGTTTCGTGCCGCTGCCGTCCTTGCGCAGCCTGGGCGTGGCATACGAGCGGGATCCCGCCAAAGGTCTGGCGCTGGCGGCCGATTGCGGCTGGGTCATGGCTTCGGAACTGGTGGCCGCGGGGCTCGATTTCAGTTTCGCTCCGGTGCTTGATCGCTACGACCCCGCGTCGCCGGTAATCGGCGAGCGCGCCTTTGCTTCGGAGCCCGGCGTCATCGCCAGTCTGGCCGGCGCCTACATTGCCGGTATGTCGCGGGCGGGCATGGCGGCGACAGGCAAGCATTTTCCGGGGCACGGCGTGGTTGCCGCCGATTCCCATCTGGAACTGCCGGTGGACGAACGCGGCGAGGAAGAACTGCGCGCCGGGGATCTGCGGTCCTTCCGCCAATGTCACGAACTGCTGGGGGGCATCATGTCCGCCCATGTCGTCTATCCGCGGATGAGCCCGGAAGCCGCGACCTTTTCCAGCTTCTGGCTCACCGACGTATTGCGTGGAGAGATCGGTTTCAAGGGCGTGGTGTTCAGCGACGATCTGAGCATGGAAGCGGTTCGGTCTTGCGGCCGCATCGAACGCAGGCTGGAACGGGCTCTCACGGCGGGAGTCGACATGGCGCTCGTATGCAACGACAGAAGAGCCGCGCGCGGTGCCGCGCGCTGGCTGGACCGGCAGAACGTTGCCGGCAGCCCCCGCTTGCAACGCATGCGGGCGCAGCCGCCGCTTGCGCCGGACTCGGAGCAATGGCGCAAAGCGGTTGAAAGCGTAAGCGGTCTGCATGCCGCCGCTTCCACGCAATCCCGAGCCTGAAGGTACCGGAAGCCCGGAAAGAGAGGCGCGACCCCCATGACTGTATTTAACGATATCGCCTGGATAGGACAAATATTGCTGGTGCTGACGCTGGCTCTGGTGGCTGGCGTCGTGGTCAAGCGCATACTTGCCGGCCTTCAAAAGCAGTCGACGAAGACATCGACCGTTTGGGACGACGCCCTGCTTGAAGCCGCGCGGCGCCCGTTGCGCGCGCTGATCGTCCTGTACGCCGCCGTCTTCATTCTGGAGATCGCGATAACGCAATTGCAGCAATTCCAGCTTCAGCAGGGGGCCATTTATTTTTTGGCAGCCGGCGGCGACGGCGCCTTTTTCCCGGCCCTCAGGCAGATTATCGTTATCCTGCTGCTGGCCTGGTTTCTGCTGGGATTTAGCAACTGCTTCGAACGGCGGCTGCTGGAAAAACTCAAAGCCGAGCCGGATCAGGCCCAGACGCAGATGGATCCGACCACCTTGCACGCGCTCGTGCGCCTGCTGCGTCTGGTAATCGTTATTGCGGCCATACTGGTCGTTTTGCCGACGCTGGGAGTCGAAATTACCGCCGTGCTCGCCTTCGGCGGCATCGGCGGCATCGCCGTCGGTTTCGCGGCCCAGGATCTGCTGGCGAACTTTTTCGGTGGGCTGATGATCTACCTCGACCGCCCCTTCGCGATTGGCGACTGGATCCGCTCGCCGGATCGGGAAATCGAAGGCACGGTGGAAAAAATCGGCTGGCGTCTGACCGTCGTGCGCACTTTCGACAAGCGGCCGCTATACGTTCCCAACTCGGTGTTCAACAAGCTTTCGCTGGAAAATCCCTCGCGCATGTCTCGCCGCCGCATCTACGAAACCATCGGCATCCGCTACCAGGACGCGGACAAGATGGGCGTGATCGTGGAGGACGTGAAGGCCATGTTGCAGGCCCACGAGGAAATCGACACCAGCCAGACCATGATCGTCAATTTCAACTACTTCGCGTCGTCATCGCTGGATTTCTTCGTGTATACGTTCACCAAAACCACCAACTGGATTCGGTTTCACGAGATCAAGCAGGACGTGCTCTTGCGCATCGTGGCGATCATTCATTCCCATGACGCCGACATCGCTTTCCCGACTACTACCATTGATGGACTGCCTATGGTGGTGCCGGAACCGCCGGCGGAATCCTGAGCGCCGTGCCGACAGCAGACGAGATAGCCGCGGTCGCGAGCCGCGCGACACGCATCCATGACGCCGGTCGGGTCGAAGCGGCCCTGGACGAGATGGCGCGGGAGATTACCGTTGAGCTCGCGGGCAGCGATCCCATCCTGTTGTGCGTGATGAACGGCGGGCTGATCGTCACCGGCCTGCTCGCGGTGCGGCTGCAATTTCCGCTGCAAATCGATTATCTGCATATGACCCGGTATCGTGGCGCGACCTCGGGCGGGGAGATCGAATGCCGGGTCATGCCCGCCCTCGACCTGCGCGGGCGCGTCGTGCTCGTCGTCGACGATATTCTCGATGAAGGCAACACGCTTTCGGCCGTGTTGCGCTATTGCCGGGAGCAGGGGGCGGCCCGCGCCCTGTCGGCGGTGCTCGTGGACAAGCGGCGACCCCGGCCCAAAGCGCTGGCCGCGGCGGATTTTTACGGTCTGCGCGTTCCCGACCGCTACGTCTACGGCTATGGTATGGACTACAAGAACTATCTGCGCAATGCGGACGGCATCTACGCGGTGGCCGACGAGGACATGTAGGAACGGCACCAGTGCGCGATTTCCTCGCGCTGGCCCCGGCAACGTACGCGGGGAAGTTTGCGCGCGAGTTGGTATTCGTACATCGGATCGTAGTAATTATCGAGCAAGAGAGAGATCCATCGCCGATGCAGCGCAAGACTTTCCTGCCACTCCACGATGAAGGCCTGCCGCATCAGGGCGCCTGCCTCGCGGAAGCTGCCGTCTCCCAGCCTGCGCCGAATCTTCTCCAGGCTCTCCAGCAGCGACTGCTCCAATATGGCGGCGCCCCGGTCGGGACTGTGTTCTTCCCAGGCGGCTAAATTGGCAAGTATGTAGTCGCGCAGGATCGTTTCGACCCGAACTTCCAGGCCTTCTTCAATTAGCGCGAGCGGCGCCTGTTTCATGCGGTCGAACAGCACGTGGGGAATGGCGAGCGAACCCACGGCGCGGCTTTCGTCTTCGACGATCAACACCGGCAGCGACTCGAATTCCAATTTCAGCAAGGCGACGGCCATGGCGTTTTCGAAGTCGATCTGGGAGGGCTGGGGGTCGGGCAGGGCGCCGAAGGCCGAGCCGCGATGCCGCGCGGCGCCTTCGATATCCAGTGCGCAAGGCAATCCTGTGACCAGATGCGCCTTGCCGCAGCCCGTCTTGCCCGCGATTACGAGAAAATCGAGTTTCGCCGCCTGCTCGAGCACGTGCAGCAGAAAGCCGCGCAAGGCCTTGTAACCTCCCGGCACGAGCGGTATTTCGACGCCTTCTTCCCGCAGCCATTGCTGTACGACATGGGATCGCTGTCCGCCGCGGAAACAATACAGGCGCGCTGCGGGATTGCGCTCGATGAAATTCCGCCAGCGTTCGATGAGCGCGGCTCTCGACCCGCCGCTCACGAGCTTGTGACCGAGTCTGGTCGCGGCCTCGCCGCCGCTGCGGCGATACGTGGTTCCCACCTCGGCGCGTTGCGCGTCGGTGAGCAAGGGGATATTGCTGCTCGCGGGGAAAGCCCCCCTGGCGAATTCCGCCGGCGAGCGCACGTCGAGCAAGGGACAGTCGCGCTTGAAGATGAGCGCGAAATCCGATTGCATGAAGTCTGCTGGCATAATGCGGGAACGGCTTGGAGCAACAACCAGTCTATCACCAGAGCCGCCGGAGGTGAGGCCCGGTCGGCGTAGCCGACAAGAAGCACAGCTTCTAGGGCCGGACAGTTCGCCATGGATGGCGGGACTGGAGGTGGTCGGAGCTGATAGCCTCGCGCCATGGACGGCATGTGCAACCGCAAAGAAACCCCGCGACTGCCGGAGTAATGACATGCACTGGACATGAACAAGAAATCCGGTCCGGCGTCTGACCCGTTCCGAATGATCCGCAGCCTGGAAAAACCGCGCGGTCCGGCGCCGGTGCATCTCTGGGATCCGCCTTTCTGCGGCGATATCAACCTGCGCATAGCCCGCGACGGCGTCTGGCATCACGAAGGCAGGCCGATCCGGCGCCAGGCCATGGTCAATCTGTTCGCCTCGATCCTGAAACGGGAAGGCAACGACTATTTTCTCGTCAACCCGGTGGAAAAAATGCGCATCCAGGTGGACGACAGCCCGTTTCTGGTCGTCGACATGGAAATCCACAATCCCGGGCGGGAGCAGGTAATCGTCTTCTTCACCAATGTCGAGGAAACCGTCGAAGTCGATGCAGAGCATCCGATCCGCGTTACCGGCGTCGAAGAGCCCCACCCCACGGTGCACGTGCGCGGCGGCCTGGACGCCTTGCTCAGCCGGCCCGTGTTCTACCGCCTGGTCGCGGCCGCCAGACAATACCGGGAAGACGGCGAAATCGTTACCGGCGTCGACAGCAATGGCTGCTTCTTCGAGTTGGGCAGAACCGCCCCGGAGCCGACATAGCACCCCGGTTGACCCTTTTCGGCAAAAGCGGCATCATTGCCGCCCGTTTCAGCACCCGCACGGATCCCTCCATCCATGAAGATACTCGTCGCCGTCAAGCGCGTAGTCGACGCCAATGTGAAGGTCCGCGTCAAGTCCGACGGCACGGGCATGGAACTCGCCAATGCGAAGATGGCGATGAATCCTTTTTGCGAGATCGCGGTCGAACAGGCCGTGCGCATGAAGGAAGAGGGTCAGGCCGAAGAAATCGTGGCGGTCTCGGTCGGCCCCCAGGTCTGCCAGGAGCAATTGCGCACCGCGCTTGCGCTCGGCTGTGACCGCGGCATCCTCGTAACAGCCGACAGCGATGTCGCGCCCTTGCAGGTCGCCAGGATTCTCAAGGCCCTGCTGGATCGGGAAAACCCCGATCTGGTCATCCTGGGCAAACAGTCCATCGACAGCGACAACAACCAGGTCGGACAGATGCTGGCGGCGCTCGCCGGCATGGGTCAGGGCACTTTCGCCTGCAAGGCCGAACTCGATGACGGCCGCATCACGGTAACCAGGGAAATCGACGGCGGCGAACAGACGGTTTCGCTGAAGTTGCCGGCGGTCGTCACCACCGACCTGCGCCTGAACGAACCCCGTTACGCCTCGCTGCCGAATATCATGAAGGCCAAACGCAAGCCGATCGACGAGTTGACGCCGGTCGACCTGGGAGTGGATACCGCCTCGAACCTTGCGACCTTGCGCGTATCGCCTCCCGCCGAGCGGGAAGCCGGAATCATCGTCGAGACCGTCCATGATCTCGTCGACAAGTTGAAAACCGACGCGAGAGTCATCTAGTAATTCAGGAAACCGGCATGTCGATATTGGTCATCGCGGAACACGACAACGCTTCGCTCAAGGCGGCGAGCCTGAACGCGGTCGCCGCCGCCGCGGAAATCGCGGGACATCTCGACCAGGCCGAAATACACGTGCTGGTGGCGGGACATCAATGCGCCGGCGCGGCCGAAGCCGCCGCCGCGATTGCCGGAGTCGGCAGGGTGATCCTCGCCGACGCCGCCTGCTATGAACATCAATTGCCCGAGAGCCTGGCGCCGCTGGCGCGGGATCTGGCCGGCTCATATTCCCACGTGCTGGCGCCGGCAACCACGACCGGCAAGAACCTCATGCCGCGGATTGCGGCGCTGCTGGACGTCGCACAGATTTCCGATATTTCCTCCGTCGAATCGGCGGACACGTTCGTGCGGCCGATTTACGCCGGCAATGCGCTGGCGACGGTGCAGTCTAAGGACCCGGTCAAGATCATCACCGTGCGCATAACCGCCTTCGATACCCAGGGCGGCGGCGGCGCGGCTTCGATCGAGAATTGCGACATCGTCGTCGACCAGGACCTGTCCGCATTCGTCGACGAGAACCTTTCCGTTTCCGAGCGGCCGGAACTGACTTCGGCGAAAGTCGTGATTTCAGGCGGCAGAGGCATGCAGAACGGCGAAAACTTCGTCTTGCTCGAAAAAATCGCCGACAAGCTGAACGCCGCCATCGGCGCTTCGCGCGCGGCCGTCGACGCGGGATTTGTGCCGAACGACATGCAGGTCGGGCAGACCGGCAAGATCGTCGCCCCGGAGCTTTATATCGCGGTCGGCATTTCCGGCGCGATCCAGCACCTCGCCGGCATGAAGGACAGCAAGGTCATTGTCGCCATCAACAAGGACGCGGAAGCCCCGATCTTCCAGGTGGCGGACTACGGCCTCGTGGCGGATCTGTTCAAGGCCTTGCCGGAACTCGAACAAGCTTTGCAAGGGAAGCGCTGACCAGGTCAGGGCGGAGAATACCGGGCAACCCGCCCCGGATCAGTTCGAAGCGACAGTCTCTTCCCGGCGGCGGCGCACTTCCCTGGGATCGTTCGGCGCCCGGCCCTGAAACAGGGGCGCGGCGGGGACTTCATCCGCTGGTTGCGCCGCAACATTGTCGTTAAGGCTTGCGCTCGCCGGAGTCTCAACCGGTTCTTCGGCCCTGACCGATGTTTCTCCGGGCGGCGGCTCGGCTTCTTTCGACTCTTCCTTCGCCATCTGTTCCGGAGTCGCGGTCGATTCCTGCTCGTCTTCAACGGATTTCACCGCTTTCTTGCGCGGTCGTCCGGTTTTGGATCTGCCGCCGGATTTAGCGCCCTCTCTGGATTCGCCGGCTTTCCCAACTTCGGAATCGATGTCGGTGGGGGCTGTTTCCGCCGTTTCCATAGCGGTTGATTGAATCGGTTCGGCTTCAGGCGGCTCTTGCGCGGCACCGCCGGGTTTCGCGGCAATATCTTCGGTTTTCGCGAAATCGGCTTCGACCGGAGATGCCGCGGTTTCGATCGGAGGCGAGCCCGCCTCGACTTCGGTTTCCGTCGCAGCCGCTGGATTCTCCTCGATAACGGACTCTTCAGGCTTGGCGTCGACAGGTCTGGGTCCGCGTTTGCGCTGCGCGCTGCT
>JANQSV010000201.1 GCA_028279115.1 Pseudomonadales bacterium | reverse complement strand
CTTGATGAAGCAAGTCGCGGGAGTTACGGACGAGAAGCTGGCTGTCGCATGGACAGAAAGTGAAGGACATTATCAATTTGACGGAAACGGCAACCCGGTTTGGGGCCATCCTGATGGTTGGGGCGTCATGCAACTTGACAACATACCGGGATTCACAAAAGCGGAAGCGCATTTCTGGAACTGGAGGACGAATTTTCAGGTGGGCATTGATTACCTGGATACGATCTATACGAGAGCTCTAAGTTGGCTGCAAGGTCGTTACGACGCTCATGACAAATCCGAAGGTGACCGAAGCGACGGGGTAGACCATGATTGGGGTTGGAGCCCCTTCGAATTGGATGACCCAGGCGTGAAACGACGTATTTGGGACGATGTTTTCTCGCGTTACAATTCCGGGGGGCATCTTTATTTGGAGGACGGGAATGGTGGAGTGCCAAACTGCGAGGCAAGTCGAAGAGACAGGCGTGGGCGAAAAACAGATCCTAAAGGAGTAAGCAAACCAAATGGGAGATTTGATGGTTGCGACTACGCAGATGAAGTACGAATGCATATAAACACGCAACCATGGAACTAGTTTCATTCCTGAATCCGGTATCTTCTACAGAATGAGATCTACTAATGCATAAACATTTTCCCATATCTACTACAATACAAATCGCGATGGGGTCAATCGTATTGCTTGGGATATTGATTGCCATCGGTATTCTGCTTCGATTCGACGAATCTCCAACTTGGTATGGCTATGTCGTGGGCGAAGATCGAAGGATTTACATGGTGAATCTTGAATCTGGCCAACTGGAATGGAAATCGCGTGTGCTACAGCAGATTGGTGAGCCTACCGAAATTGAAATACATCGGGAGGAATCGATTTTGTATGTTGGCAGTGGTTCAGTCCTTCCAAGGAGTGACTATGTACCTCTGATTGCTCTCAAGTTGAATAGTTCCGCAGATATCGTTTTCGAGACCCCCAGATTCAATGATTCCGGAGTGGCCGATGGTGTTTATACCTTGCGACTGAGCCCCGATGGGAAATCTCTTTATGCAAATTATCTATACAGTGATCAATATACGACTATTCTGGATTCGTTAACTGGGGAAACTATCGGGAGTCTGCGTAGGCCAGTATTGAAGCGTCGAGAATTTTCATCGGATGGAAAAATGACCGCAAACATCGTCCCGGGAGGAACGCGAGTCAGGGGGAGCGATAGCCAAGAGTATCCAGGATTAGTTGGCGTTCTGGATCTGGAAACAGGAGAAGGATTCACTACCTATCTTGAGAACAATCAGGGGTTGTATCCTCCGTGGGGATCCTCGGAGAATCATTTTGTTTACATCAGACATCAACCGCGCCAGGGAATCTATCGCCTGGAGGTTTACGACCGGGAAGGCGGAGAGGTGTTGGCAGTATTCGATGAATTTCCAGAGGAGGTAAAGATTGCTCCCAATCAAAGCTATGCCACTCGCATTCCGGGAAGCGACAATGTAACTATGACTGCAGGAAATGAAATAGTGGTCTTCAATGGTCGAACGGCGGAAGTTGTCAACAGAATTAATGTTGTTGAAAACGTCCGACTCACTGAAGTCGTAGTCACCGACAAGCCGCTGATTCTAGAGGAATAAACCCCACGGAGCATCCAGAGGACACCCATCGAAATTCTTTCCCGATTTGGCGCACCCGAGGAATCTTGACTATATCTACCTGTGAGGAAGCCAACGACTTGCAGGCAGAGCATGACCCGGCCCCGTTCACAAATCGTCTCGCTGGCGGACACACCCTATTACCATTGCATATCCCGCTGCGTGCGGCGGGCCTTCCTTTGTGGCGAAGATCGGTATTCCGGCAAGAACTTTGACCACCGCAAACATTGGCTGGTCGACCGCCTGACGCTGCTCGGCGAAGTCTTCGCCATCGACATCGCCGCCTACGCGGTGATGAGCAATCACTACCATGTGGTCCTGCACGTGGATCAAGCCTGCAGCCGCTCCTGGAGCCGGGACGAAGTCATCCATCGCTGGTTGCGGCTGTACAAGGGCGACCCGTCGGTACATTGCTACCTGCGCGGTGAACTGCAGTCCGAGGTGGAATTTCGGCAACTGGACCGCATCGTCGAAATCTGGCGCGGTCGATTAGCCGACATAAGCTGGTTCATGCGCTGTCTGAACGAGTACATCGCCCGCAGGGCCAACAAGGAAGACGACTGTACGGGAAGGTTCTGGGAAGGGCGATTCAAGTCCCAGGCGTTGCTGGATGAGGCGGCCTTGCTGTCATGCATGGCCTACGTCGACCTGAATCCGGTACGGGCTGGTATCTGCGAATCGCTCGATGAATCAGAATTTACTTCCATTCAGGCGCGCATTCATCGCGTGGCGTCGGAACACGATGATGCAACGGAATGTCCGATTCCCAAGTTGATGCCGTTCGGGGACGGGTTGGAACGCGACCGGGAACCGCCGGCATTGCCGATTGGGCTGCGGGACTATGTTGAACTGGTGGATTGGACGGGGCGGATTGCGCGCGCGGACAAGAAGGGATTCATTCCTCCGGAGACGCCGTCCGCATTGTCGGACTTGAAACTGAACAAGGCGCAATGGCGAACGCTGGCGCTGGAGATCCAGCAGGAAGCGATCACGATGTTCAACGGCCTGGATAAACTGGCGACCAAAGAAAGGAGCAGAGCAGAGAAAGCCGCATAGTCCGGGACAATCCCGATTTCATGCCTGAACGGGCAGCGTCGCCCGTGCCTGCATCACTAGCCATCGGTCGAAACAGCCCGAAATTTCTTCAATCAACCCTCAGGTCGAACTGGGTTCATGATATGGTGTTGAGGTCGTGGATGTCCCGGAACTCCCGGAACTCCCGGAACTCCTACAAACCGTTAATCCGCACAGGAAGCCGATTTTGCCATCCTTTATGAGCAAACAGAGAATCCGGTCCAGACCGCCAATCAATGCCGCGTACTCGGCAGTTCGGCTGAGAATTGGCTGTATCGTGGTGCTACTGGCAAGCACCACATGCTCTCCGGTGTTGCAAACTTCCCAAGTAGTGCAAGAGGAAGACGTTGCGACAGGCAGTACGCCTCGTATCCCTGCATCGGTTCAGGTTGACCGGGACCGAAACGAAGCAAGTTCGCTGCACAGAGCGGCCGCGGCCCGCGGCTCCGAAATCCTGACACGTAACGAGGATGGCTCTCGCGTATGGATGCCGGTGCTCCCCTTTTACGAGGAAGCCATACAGGCGCAGCTCAACGCCAGCGCCGATCCGAATGGTAAAAATTCGCAGGGTGAGACGCCGCTGCATCTCATGGTGACCAGGGGGTATGCAGGATTGCTTCCCATATTGCTAGAAGCCGGCGCCAACCCCAATGAGAAGAACAATAACGGGGCAACGCCGCTACATGTCGCAGCAGGCGCACGCCGGCATTCTTCGGCGCAGGCCGTGCGGACCTTGCTCGCCGCAGGCGCTGATATAGGCGCGGTCGATGCTTTGGGAAGAACTCCGTTGCACAACGCGGCAACATCCAATAACCCGGAGCCCTTCAGTTTGATATTGGCAGCGGGTGCAGATTTCAGTGTCACCGACAACAATGGGCAAACGCCACTGCATCGCGCGGCCCTCAGGGGACATATCGAAATCATGGAGATTTTGTTGGACGCCGGTCTGGACCCGCATGCGGCAGACGGAAATGGCCAGACACTGATGCATCTGGCTGCCGGAAACCGAAACGGCAGCGTCCTAGAAAGACTGCTTTCAATTGGCGCAGAACCTGCCGCTAAGAACAATGAAGGCCGAACTCCGCTGCATATTGCGGCGAGGAACCTCAATGTTTCCGGTGTGGAGATGTTACTTTCGGTGGGTGTCGATCCCGACCCAGCCGATGGCAAGAACCGCACGCCATTGCACGAAGTTGCATACAGCGAAAGATTGGTCGAACGGTTGCTGGCGGCAGGCGCGAATGTGAACGCATTCGACAACGACGGTCTTACTCCACTACACGGTGCCATAGGCAGATTCCGGGATGCAGACGTCTTGAATCTGCTGCTGGAGCACGGCGCCAACCCGAATGCGAAAAGTGCGTTCGGCAGAACTGCCTTGCACTTTGCGGCTCGCACCGGAAACCAGGAACAAATACAGGCTTTGCTTGCCGGAGATTCGGATCCGAATGTAAGAGACAACCGTGACCGAACGCCGCTGCATGTCGCGGCAGCCTTCAATGTTGTTGGGGCCGCTCAAACGCTAATCTCGGCTGGCGCTGAAGCTAATGCGCGGGACGAAGATGATCGGTCGCCCCTGCATCTTGTTATCCGATACAGGGTATTCAACCAAAGAGGAGGTATTGGAGGCACTGTCGATACGCTCCTTGCCGCGAATGCCGATCCGAACATTCTTGATAACGATGGGCGAGCAGCGCTGTACTATGCCGAGCAAAGGGATTTGTCCTACACCGCATCGCGATTGATTCAGGCCGGCGCCGCACCGACACAGTTGATCAACCGCCCTGAGCGCGTCACTGACAAGTCGTCGACAGCAGTTCAAAGGATGCTTGCCCAGAATGCCGACCTGACCGTGCGCGATGAGGACGGCCGAACACCATTGCACTGGATGGCCGCGGAAAACGAAATCGAACTCGTTCGGTCATTGCTGGAAGCGGGCGCTGACTTCCGCGCCAGGGACGAGGATGGTGAGACTCCGCTGCATATCGCGGCGGGACATTCTTCGCAAGAAGTCGTACAGGCGCTGCTTGACGCTGGAGCCGATCCGAACGCAAAAGACGACGATGGGCAATCGCCGCTCCATAGATCGGTGGTATGGGAAAAATCCTCCACATTCGAGTCCTTGGTTGATGCCGGTTCCGATGTTGAAGCGAGGGACGGGTACAACTGGTCCCCGGTCAATCTGCTTTCCGAATTGTGCCAAGCTTGCAAGAGCCATTTCGAGTGGATACTGACACAGCGACGGGCGCAACTTTCGGGCAGCCGATAACTGTGGAGTAACGCATCAATTTACAGGACGCGTACGTGACTGAGAATTCAAACAAACTAATTTCGACTGGCGGATCAGTGGTTTCATTCAAGCACGGAAACGATGGCCGACTTCGCCATGCGATGCTGGCCATCCTGGTCATACTGCTCTTGGCCGGGTGTCAGATTCTGAACAACGATTCACCGACATGGTACGGCTATGTCGTGGGAGCGGATCGCAGGATATACATGGTCAACCTGGCAAGTGGTGAACTCGTATGGATATCGAGAGTGCTGGATGAAGTCGGCCTGATTCTGGATACTATAGATATCAGTGACATCGATATACATCCCGAAGAATCCATTCTCTACATTTCCAGCGAAGACTACGTCGGCAGAAGAGACTATGTGCCGATAGTCGCAGTCAGGCTAAATGCGACAGCGGATCCGATGTTTCAGATCCCCATGGATCATCCATCAGGGATGGTGTCAAATGGACATTCCGCAATTCTCAACTCTGCAGCCAATCACCTGTATGCAGGGTTTTATAAAGGCGATGCAAGGTTTGTCATATTGGATCCGGTTACCGGAGAAAAAATCGGGAGCTTGGATACCGTGATCAGAGAACCAGCACGATTCTCCCCTGATGGGACGAAAATGTTGAGAGTTGATCGTAGACGGAACGACGCGCCAGAAGGCGAGGATTATCAGTATTCGGCAGTAGTCGTGATTCAGGAAGTTGAATCAGGGGAGGTCGTTTCCCGAATCGAACTGAAAAGCAACCCGGGGCGGTATCCATCATGGGGAGTGCCCGGAGATTACATTGTGAAATACAGGGGTCCCTACAGCAACTCTACCATCGAAGTGTATGATAAAATGAATGGCAAGCTGTTGAATTCATATGGGATAGTGGAAACATTCGACTCTTATCCCACTCAATTTTACGCTACGCATATACCTGCAACCGGCAATGTCGCCATGAGCATGGGGGGCTCCGTGATTGTCTTTGACCCGCTGACTGCCGAAGTCATTACCAGAACCAATATTGGAGTCCGACTTTCCGAAGTCGTAGTCACCGACAAGCCTCTAATGGTACACCCACCCAGCCTCTGATGGGACATCCACCCCACCCCGACCTCGCTGAATCCCCAACTATTTTTCCGATTTTCTGGGCATATCCGAAAACCCGTGTCTAAACTGCATCTGTGAGGAAACACTACGTTCAGGAATAAGGGAAATCGATGAGCAATGCTCTTCACGATACGTTGTCAGTGACGAAGAGGCTGAAAGGCGCGGGGATGAATGAACCACAGGCAGAGGCGGTGGCCGAGGCGATTCACGGCAGCATCAGGGATGCGACCGCCCACCTGGCCACGAAGAAGGATCTGACCGCCGCCGAATCAAGACTCGAAGCGACAATTTCATCCCTGGAATCGCGGCTGGTCTGGCGGCTGACTCTCGCGATGTTCACGCTTGCGGGACTGGTAGTTGCCGTTCTGCGCCTGTTCCCGCCTTGATCGATGCGAGACCCATGTGGGCGAGGCATGCCCCTGCAACCATATTTCCCGTATAGGACAACCAGGTGCCTCGTCAGCATGAAAAGGCCGAAACATGTCGCAATAGACACTGCATACGGGTGGACAGGACACCCATCGAATTTCTCTCCCGATTTGGCACGCTTGAGAATCTTGACTATACCTACCTGCAAGGAGTCTACTGACTTGCAGGCAGAGCATGACCCGGCCCCGTTCACAAATCGTCTCGCTGGCCGACACGCCTTACTACCATTGCGTCTCCCGCTGCGTGCGGCGGGCCTTCCTGTGCGGCGAAGACCGGTATAGCGGCAAGAATTTCGACCACCGCAAGCCCTGGCTGGTTGATCGCCTGACACTGCTCGGCGAAGTCTTCGCCATCGACATCGCCGCCTACGCGGTGATGAGCAATCACTACCATGTGATCCTGCATGTGGATCAGGCCCGCGGCCGCTCTTGGGATCGGGACGAAGTTATTCATCGCTGGCTGCGCCTGTACAGGGGCGACCCCCTGGTGCATTGCTACTTGCGCGGGGAATTACAGTCCGATTCGGAATTCCGGCAACTGGACCTTATCGTGGAAACCTGGCGCGACCGCCTGACCAGCATCAGTTGGTTCATGCGCTGTCTGAACGAGTACATCGCCCGCAGGGCCAATAAGGAAGACGACTGCACGGGCAGGTTTTGGGAGGGGCGATTCAAGTCCCAGGCGCTGCTGGACGAGGCAGCCTTGTTGTCGTGCATGGCCTACGTTGACCTGAATCCGGTGCGGGCCGGCATCTGCGAATCGCTCGATGAATCGGAATTCACTTCCATCCAGGCGCGCATTCGCGCGGCGGTATCGGAAGACAGCGATGCAACGGAATGCCCGTCTCCCAGGCTGATGCCATTCCAAACGGAGTTGAAACGCGATCTGGAACCGCCCGTATTGCCGATCGGGCTGCGGGACTATATTGAACTGGTGGATTGGACGGGGCGGATAGTGCGCGCGGACAAGACGGGATTCATCCCGCCGGAGGCGCCGTCCGCTTTGTCGGACTTGAAACTGAACAAGGCGCAATGGCGCCTGCTGGCGCTGGAGATTCAGAAGGAAGCGATCATCATGTTCAGCGGCCTGGACAAGCTGGCGACTCGGGGAAGGAACCAGACAAGCAAAGCCGCGTAGTCCTGGATGCCCTCAATTTTGTGTCTGAACAGGCAGGGTTGCCCGTGCCCGCGAAAAAGTTTCACTAACCATCGGTCACGAAACTGCGCGAAATTTCTTCAATCGGCCCTCAAGTCGAACCGGGTTCATGATATGGTCTTGACGTGATGGGTGTCCCAGAACACCCCTTGCCTTGACGTGATGGGTGTCCCAGAACACCCCTAGAATATATAGGAGCTGGAGGTTGGTTGGCTTTTCCAGTAGTGCGCAGAGATTAGTAACAATAGAGTGTGTGGCCAATTACTGATGCTTTGCTACACCAGCGAATACACTCGAAAGAGGGCGCGACATGAAACTTGACAAGACAACTTCACTGGCGGCGCTTGTTGCCGCGTGTGCCGCACTTGCGGCAGTCATTTCCCTCCGGGAACCTTCCGAACCGGCGGAACTTGCCCAGCCAGTGGGTGATTCGCGGACCGTGGCAAGAACCCCGACCAGCACCGGACCGCAGCTTTCCTCCGAAGCATTGCCAGCGCACGAACAAGCGATGCTTGCCGAAATCCAGCGAAACTTTGCGCCTGAAGAGATGGAAAGAGTTTTCAGTCCGCAAACATTCGATGAACGGCGGCAGATGACATTTGGCCCTTTCGATCACTTGGCCGATGCCGCCCGCAGATATGATCGGGACTGGGCGTCGTTTGTCGACGGCTTGGGCCTGAACGCTTCGGATGCCCGGTTTGTGCGGAATGCCTGGATTGAAGCGAGGGCCCTGGATACTGAACTGTCCTTCGCGTTTGGAGACGATTCACACGAAGACAGCGCCATTTTCGCCGCCAAGGACGAAGCGGAAGATCGGCTTTATTCGAGACTTTCCCAGGTCTTGACTCCGGGGCAAATGACGGCGTTTTTCGAGCACAGGGAACAACTCATAACGGATGCTCTCGCTTCAATGCAGGCGGACGTGGATCAAATGATCGCCGATGGGCATTACGGCATAATCAGCGCCGCGGCCGATAAAGACTTGCCCACCGTGCAAGCCTATCTCGCATCCGGGGCCGATCCCAATCGATTTACCGTGGATGGGAACAGCGCGATGCGTGAAGCCGCGCGCGACAATAGCGCGGAAATTTTGCGGGCGCTGATCGCCGCGGGCGGCGACGTGAACCTGCCGAATCATGAAGGACGGAGTGCCTTGATCGATGCGGCGCATTACGGCAGCGTGGACGCGGCGCGGGTGCTTCTCGATGCCGGAGCCGACCCGAACCATCGGCGCGACCCAAACAATCCTTTGACTGTGGCGCTGAACGTTGCCGCGCGGAATGAGCATACGGAGACGGTTCGCGTACTGCTGGGCGCGGGCGCGGATGCTTCCGGCATTGCCGGGGAGCACGCGCTTGCAAGCGCCATTGGATTCGGCGACAACGAAATGGAACGAATGCTGATCGAAGCCGGCGCGCCTACAGATGGGCGAAGGGTGGATGAAAGTCGAATCTTCATTTCCCTTGGCCGCAGGCTGGGATTGGTGGACTAGCTCCGGGGGAAGCACAGACGGACGGACACAGACAGTAATGCATGGGACACCCACTCGGAAGTTCTGTCATTACCGCTGATCGGTTCACATGACTTTCCCGCGGGTCGGCCCCACGCCGGCCGAGACAGGGCGTTAAGGGCTGTCCAGCCAGTATGTTCTATCTGCTGAGCGGATTCATCCAGCGCAATCCTGGAAACCGGGCCATATCGGCGTCGGTCGAATGAAGTTCGGCCTGGTGCTCGATAGCCAACGCCGCGAGGTGCGCGTCCGTCGTCAGATTGCCGGCGGAACCGGCTTGTTCAAGCAATTGGAAAAGTATTTCCGCATGACGGTCACCAGGATGAATCACGATCGACTGCGGGCGGTCGAGCCAGGAACGAACGTGTGCGCAAGCGGTTGCCGGCTCGATCGGATTGTCGAGTATTTTCGAGTTCGTGGTGATGCGGATGAAGCCAAGCATGGCGACCCAGGCCAAGCCGACGCTGCCGCTCCCATTCATCAGTTCTTCCCACCAATCGCGGACTTCGCCATGTCTCGGAAACTCCGAGTCGTGGGCGTAAACGAGCAGGTTGATGTCGGGAATTATCAACGGGTGCGCCGATGGACGAACTCTTCGGCTTCCAGTTCATCGGCTAGCTGGTTCAGTCTGTAAGGTGAGGTGGTCCCACTTTTTTGGACAGTTCCCTAAGGTGTGCTCCAATGCCGAGAGGAGGCACGGGCATGGCCAGGAAGAGACGCCGTTTCACGGCGGA
>JANQSV010000184.1 GCA_028279115.1 Pseudomonadales bacterium | reverse complement strand
GCGCTGGAGATTCAGCAGGAAGCGATCACCATGTTCAACGGCCTGGACAAGCTGGCGGCCAGGGAAAGGAAAAGGAATCGGACGGGCAAGGCCGCGTAGTCCGGGACAATCCCGATTTCATGCCCGAACGGGCAGCGTCGCCCGTGCCCGCGAAAAAGTTCCACTGACCATAGATCCTGAAACCGCCCGAAATTTCTTTGATCGGCCCTCAAGTCAAATTCAGCTCATGATATGGTGTTGACGTGGTGAGTGTCCCGTGACGTGTGACGTGCCGTCCCGTGACGTGGCCTTGACGTGGTGGGTGTCCCGTGACGTGGCCTAGATTCATGATATGGTGTTGACGTGGTGAGTGTCCCGTGACGTGTGTCTGACGTGGTGAGTGTCCCGTGACGTGGCTCGTGACGTGGCCTATCGGCGGAAGTCGAAGGGATAACATGATGATAGAATTTTTGGCATGGTTTGGACTGTTTTTGATCGTGGTGGGGATTCTTGCTGTTATCAAACACGATCTTGAGGATTGATTTTGTGCCACTCAAATATATAATTCCCAAAAGAATCTACTTCTCGCGTCGTCACTTTTGACTGGTTCGATATAGGTTAGTCTCAACGTCGCCAGCACTTTGAAGGCTGGGGAAATCAGCATCAAATCATACATTATGCGACGGCGTTATCGGGAGGCACCGATTTTGCCGTCTGGCTGTGCATGACACCGTAGGTTTGCTAAGCTTCCACTTCAGCAAAACAATACTTTTTTCCTGAAAAAATGGGCATGGGATAATTTTGCAAGTCATTGAAAAAAGTCATTTCTCGGATATATAGGCGTGGCAGGGGTTGAGCTTTTTCCAAGATCGACTTTGTAGCCGAATTCGGAGAGGCCAACATACATCAGGCGCTCTCCAGCCTGACCAAGGCTGGCAAGATTCGCCGTGCCTGTCGAGGAATCTACGACTATCCTCGTTACAGTCAGCTATTGGACAGTCAATTGAGTCCGGATTTCGATCAAGTGGCCCATGCTCTGGCTCGAAAATTCAACTGGCGCATTCAGCCTTCGGGCGATGCGGCGCTGAATCTGCTGGGCCTCTCCACCCAGGTGCCGGGAAATGAGGTACCAGTCTCTCCAAGGTTTATCAACTGATCGAGCGATTCTCCGAGGATATCGATCTGATCCTGGATTGGCGTGTTTTAGATGGAGAGGACCCTTTGGCGAAGCGGTCAAGAACCAAACAGGACCAATTTAACAAGGCCATCAATGAACGGGCGCAACAGTACATTGGTACGGAACTGTTTAGATCGATTGAATCTGCACTCAACGGTGTGTTTCTGTCGTTTGGAGGCTGATGAACCGTTCGTTATTAATATCGACTATCCCGCAGCCTTTCATGATGATTACCTCCGTTCTGAAGTGCGGCTAGAAATCGGTCCATTGGCGTCATGGTTGCCATATGAGACACGCAGGATAAGCTGTTACGCGGCGGAAGCCTTTCCCAAGGTGTTTGATCAAAGTGAATTTTCAATAAAGGTGATAAAGGCGGAACGCACGTTTTGGGAGAAGGCGACAATTCTGCACCATGAGGCTCATCGCCCCGAAGGAAATGAACAGCCTCTTCGCTATTCGCGTCACTATACGACTTGGCCAAGATGACTAACACGTCTGTCAAGGGACAGGCATTGGCCGATCTGGATTTACTGGATAGCGTAGTGGCTTTCAAACAGCGATTCTATCCTCGCGGCTGGGCAAGATACGATTTGGCGAAGCCTGGCACCTTGGTTCTTGTTCCGAAAGATCATGTGCTGGCCTCGGTTAGGTCAGACTATCGCTCAATGAGAAGCATAATTTTTGCAGATGTGCCGGAATTAGAGGATATTCAGTCGCGGCTCCAATCACTTCAGCAAGAAATCAATGCCTGACGAATGATTCGGGTCATTCCGGTCTTGCCTTTAAGACAATGCCAGGCGCCAACGTCCCAGCCGATATGCCAAGCCGTATTACCCATCGTTGATGACTTCACAGCGAATGATGCTGTGAGCCACTTCTTCATAGGGATGCGCTCGCTTCATCGCGGCAACGACTTCGCGAACGAGTTCGCCGGCGCAGACCATCTCGACCTTGTATTCGGGTTCGGTTTCGACCTTGCCGATCTGACCGAGGTGGGGGTTGGCGCCTTCGAGCGGCCGGAACTGGCCTTCTCCAGGCGTCTGCCAGGCGCAACTGTCGTAGTCGCCAACGCGGCCGGCGCCGGCGGTGAACATCGCGGTCTTCACCGCTTCGAGATGGGATTCGGGAACGTAAAATTCAATTTTGTACAGAATCTTGTTACTCATATATCAACGATTCTCGCCTTGATGCGGGATGGATTCTGCGACTCCGCTACGCTCCGCGCAGAATGACGGCGGGGGACGCTCTAGTCATATTCAGTCAAGCCAAGCTCTCGCATTGCGGAACAGCCGCATGGCGGGCGCGTCTTCGCCCCAGTCCTCGGGATGCCAGGAGTTCTGGCAGGCGCGGAATACGCGTTCCGGATGCGGCATGAGTATGGTAACGCGGCCGTCTTCATTGCACACGGCCGCCACGCCTTCCGCGGACCCGTTGGGATTGGCGGGATAGCTCTCCGCAAC
This sequence comes from Pseudomonadales bacterium, assembly GCA_028279115.1. GTDB lineage: Bacteria > Pseudomonadota > Gammaproteobacteria > Pseudomonadales > Pseudohongiellaceae > UBA9145. The sequence goes on along the minus strand of JANQSV010000184.1, from coordinate 1,207 downwards.
CGCGCCCCGGTTATCGACGTAACGCAGGCAGACGCGCGGACCAAGCGCGGCGCTGTCGGCTGCCGCCCCGAATATCGCGCGGCCTTCGCCGTGGGCCACGGCCAGCGGAAAGCGGCTGCCCGCCATGCCGGTGAAAAACGCGGAAGGGCTTTCCTGCACCTGCGCCATGGCGAAACGCGCCTCGAATTGCTCGGACAGATTGCGCTGAAAGGTAGGCCAATGGCCGCTGCCGGGGATCAGTTCGGCAAGCAGCGCGATCATCTGACAGCCGTTGCAGACCCCGAGCGCGAGCGTGGCGGGATTGTGGAAAAACTTCTCGAACTGCTTGCGCAAGTCGTCGTTGCAAAGAATCGACTTGGCCCAGCCGCCGCCGGCGCCGAGCACGTCGCCGAAGGAAAATCCGCCGCAGGCGGCCACTACGTCGAAATTCGCCAGATCGGCCGCGCCGCCCGCCAGGTCGGTCATATGCACGTCGATGGCCTCGAAACGGGCGCGGTCGAATGCCGCCGCCATTTCCATCTGGCCGTTGACGCCCTGCTCACGCAATACCGCTACTCGCGGCCGCGCCCGCACGTTGACGTAAGGCGCCGTGATGTCTTCCCGGGGATCGAAAGCGGTCACGAAACCGATGCCCGGATCATCCGCATCGAGCAGGGCGTCGTATTCCTGCCGCGCGCAGTCGGCGTTGTCGCGCAGGAGCTGCATGTGATAACTCGTCGCCGCCCAGCGCCGCTGCAACTCGATGCGCGAGTCGCGGAAGATCTGCCGCTCGCCGGCGCGAATCACGATATCGCCATGAGAAGCGAGCTTGCCGATTTCATGCATGATCGCTGCAAGGCCGAGGGACTCGGCCAATTCGCGTATTGCGGGCAAATCACCATCGCGCACCTGCAGCACTACGCCGATTTCCTCCGCGAATAAACATCCTGGCACATCGGCAGCTTCCGATAATTGCAATTCCAGCCCGCAGCGGCCGGCGAACGCCATTTCCAGCACGGTGGTGATCAGTCCGCCGTCGGAACGGTCGTGGTAGGCGAGCGTCAGGTTTCGTGCCCGGCACTCGATCAGAAACGTGAACAGAGCGCGCAGGGCCGCCGGATCGTCGACATCGGGAGGCGCGCCGGCGATGCGCCGGTAGACCTGTCCGAGCGCCGAACCGCCGAGCCGGTTGCGGCCGCCACCGAGGTCGAACAGAACCAGGCTGCTC
>JANQSV010000171.1 GCA_028279115.1 Pseudomonadales bacterium | reverse complement strand
CAATCCGGGTCGGGGTGCCAATGCCAGAAACAGCCGTGCACGAAAATCGCCTTCTTTCGGCCTGTAAACACCAGATCGGGCTTGCCCGGCAAGATCTTGCGGTGCAGTCGAAAACGGTAGCCCATGCGATGCACCAGACTGCGAATCGCAAGTTCCACCTTGCTGTTCTTGGAGCGGATGCGGCTCATCAGCTCGCTTCGCTGCTCCTTCGATATTGTGTCGGCCATGTTCCCAGCCGTTCTTTGATTGTGTATTGTGTTTTTCGCGTTACCTGCGAGATTCTGCGTCTCCGCTTCGCTCCGCGCAGAATGACGGAAACGTTGCCTCGCTACAACTTCACCACCATCTTGCCGAAGTTTTCGCCGGAGAACAGGGCGAGGAAGGCGTCGACGGCGTTATCGAGGCCTTCGACGACGGTTTCGCGGGTGCGAATCCTGCCGGATTCGATCCATGCGGACATGTCCTTGTGGAAGGCTTCACGCATGTCGTTGTGGTCGAAAACGATGAAGCCGTTGATGCGGATTTTCTTGCCGACGATCAGCATCAGGTTGTTGGGGCCGGGTTGGGGCTCGGCGTTGTTGTAGGTCGAGATCATGCCGCAGGCCACGATGCGGCCGAAGGGGTTCATGGCGTTGAGCGCGGCCTGCAGATGTTCGCCGCCGACGTTTTCGAAATAGACGTCGACGCCGTCCGGGGCGGCGGCCCGCAAGGCTTCCGTCAGATCGCCGCAGGTCCGGTAGTTGATGGCGCCGTCGACGCCGCATTCGGCTTTCAGATATTCGGCCTTGGGGTCGGTGCCGACGCTGCCGACGACCCGGCAGCCTTTCATTTTCGCGATCTGGCAGACGTTGGCGCCGACCGCGCCAGAAGCTGCGGATACGAATACGGTTTCGCCCTCTTTCGGCTCGCCGAAGCGGTTCAGGCCGACATAGGCGGTCATGCCGGGCATGCCCAGAGTACCGAGGTAAAGCGATATGCGTTCGGGGTCGAAAGGCTCAAGGCGTTGCACGCGGGAGGCCTCGGTTACCAATCGGTCCTGCCACGCGCCGTGATTGAGGACGATATCGCCCGGTTGCAGATTCTCGTCGCCGGATTCGAGCACTTCGCCGACCGCGCCGCCATACAGGGGCGCGTTCAAGGGATAAGGCGCGGCGTAAACGCCCTCGGCGCGCATGCGCCCGCGCATGTACGGATCAACCGACATATAGCGATTCTCCACCAGCACCTGCCCCGCCCCCGGCGCCGGCAATTCGACTTCGACGATCCTGAAATGCTCGTGTCCCGGCATGCCGGCCGGACGGCTGACCATCTGAATCTGCCGCGCAATGCGAGAACTCATGAAACCTCCTCAACTTTTGTCAAAGCTACTTCGGCGAACATGCGTTGCCAGATAACGATGCCGACGAGCAGGGCCGCGCCGGCCGCGTGAAAATAAATCGGAAACGGCATCCAGAGCAGCAAGGCCGCACTTGTGGCAAGCAGTGCCGCGATCACCGCATTGATCGGCTTTTCCAAATGCCATTGCAAGAGTCCGGCGAGGCAATACAAGCCCGGAACGGCCCAGACGAATACTTCGAAGCGCTCGGCGAAAGTGCCTGAAATCAGCGGCGAGTAAGCGAACAGAACGGGAATCAGATACAGCCCCTTGGCGATCTTCCAACTCGTGAATCCCGTAGCGATCGGGCGCGTGCCGGCAATGCCCGCCGCCGCGAAGGAAACCAGGCAGACCGGCGGCGTGACATTGCTGTCCTGGGAAAGCCAGAAAATTATCAGGTGCGCGCTCAGCAACATGCCCATGAGCAAGTCCGCCGGCAGCATTTCGGCGCGGATCAATTGCTTCATCTGCAGCGGCATTTCCTGTAGCGCAACCGCGGCATCGCCGCCGAAAAGGCCGATTGTGGCGGCAACATTCGAAGGAATATCAGGAGCTTGCAGCGCTTCCAGTAATTGCGACTGGCTGATCAGGTCGAAAATCAGCGGCGCCGACAATGTCGCGAGCACGATATAGGAAGCGGTCACGGGCAAGCCCATGCCAAGCACGAGTGAAGCGAGCGCGACCAGCACCAGGGTGATAAGCAGATTGCCCCCGGCCCAGTCGGCGATCATCAGCGAAAAGGCGTTGCCGACGCCCGTGGTGGTGACGACATTGATGATGATGCCCACGGCCACCAACAGCAGCGCGGTGGATACCATCGTCTTCACGCCGTTGACCACGGCTTCGAAGATGTCGGTCAGACGCATGGGCCGCGACGAAATCCACGACGCCAGGATCACGCTGATCGTGGCGAATGCCGCCGAGGTCGTCGGCGTGCGTCCGCTGACGAGAAAACCCACCAGCGTCGCGATGGGGATGATGAAATGCCAGCCTTCCCTGAGCACGGTGGACACCTTTTCCGCGTCCCTG
>JANQSV010000168.1 GCA_028279115.1 Pseudomonadales bacterium | reverse complement strand
CCCGCGTTGGCGATGCAGGCATCGAAACCGCCTGCTTCGCGCATGATTTCGGCGCATTCAACTTCGGTCGAGGTGTCGCACCACAGTTTCACCGGCGCCAGCACCGAATCGTCCGCATCGATGGCGACGAAACCGTGTTGCTGGCGGGAAACCGCGAGCGCCCGGGCGGAAGCGCGGATTTCCGGATCGATCCTCGAAAACGCGGCCTTCAGCGCGGACAGCCACCAGTCGGCCTGCTGCTCCGCGGCGCCGTTTTCGTCCTGATGGAGTTCCAGCGGAGCGGATTCCACCGCCGCGACTGTGCGCGAGTCCACATCGTAAAACACCAGCTTGAGCGCCTGGGTGCCCAGATCGATGCCGATTGCCGTTTTCACCGCTTGCCCTCCGGGGCGCATCTCCGCTTTCCTCTGAATCCACAATGCGGTTCAATGACTACAGTTCCATTGTTTGTGCGCCCGAATTTTGCCAGCGGGCGGGCAAGATGTAAACGTTTACAGCAAAATGTGCCCACAAATCTCAGGGAAATAAAAACACAGTTTTTTAACTGCTTCGGTGATTCCCCGGCCTAGGCGAGGCAGGAGCGACAACGGAAAAATCTTTGACTACAGTATCCATAAAAGAAGTGGCCGAACTCGCCGGCGTATCGATCGCGACCGTCTCGCGGTGCATGAACAGCCCTGACAAGGTTTCGGAAAAAACGCGCATCAAGGTGCAGCATGCGATTCTGGAAACCGGTTACACCCCCAATACCCTTGCGCAAAGTTTCCGCAGAGGACGCACCAATATCGTCATGGTCGTGCTGCCCTCGATCGGCGACCCGTTCTTTACCCTGGTGATGCGTGGAATCCGCAACGCTGCCGACGCGAGAGGATTTTCGATCATCATAAACGAAACACAATTCAATACCATTACGGCGGACGAAATCGCCGCCATGGTCGTGTCGCGCCAGACCGACGGAATCATCTTACTTGCAAGCATGTCGCCATTTGGAACCGAGGTTCTTTCGGAACAAAGCCATCGTACCTTGCCGATAGTGGTCGGATGCGAGACGGTCGCTCCGGAATTGTCGAAATTCCCGAGTGTTCACATCGACAATGTTGCCGCCGCGAAAGAAGCGACCGGGTATCTCATTTCACAAGGCCACGAACGTATCGCGCTGGTATGCGGGTCCGCGACTTCCTTGCTTACCAAGGACCGGGAGTTCGGTTTCAGGGCAGCCATGCGCGAAGCGCAACTCAAGATCGAGCTGGGCTGGGTCGTCAACGGCGATCTTTCCGTAGAAGGAGCAATCAGGGCGACGCGAAGTCTGCTCAACCACAGGCATCGGCCAAGTGCGATATTTTGCACTACCGATGAAATGGCGATCGGTTGTTTGCATGCAATCAAGTCGGCTGGTCTTTCAGTGCCGACCGATATTTCGGTGATGGGATTTGACGACACGCGGTACGCGGCGGTGATGGATCCGCCGCTTTCGACCATCAGTCAACCCGCGGTGGAGATCGGGGAACGTGTCATGTATCGATTATGCCGCGAAATCGATCAAGGCCGGGGTGCGGGCAATTCGGAAAAAAAACCGGAACTCGTGCCGCATCGACTGATTATTCGAGAGTCGATCGCACCGCCCGCCGACCTCTGATAGCCGACCAGGATTCAGTCCCACGAACGCTGAAATAGTCGAAATCGGCGTGTGCCCGCCGCCCGCTGACATCGTTGGCGCAAAGTCCGATGAAAGTCCCGGTGAATTGTTCGCCTTGAGCTTTACCCGCCTGATCGGTCAGCAGGCTCACATCGAGATCGACCGGAATCGAGTTCCATTCGTTCGATCTGCCGCCGATCGACCAGGAGAATCGCAATTTTGCGTGGTCGACATCCATTCGCAATCCGATAACCGAATTTTCGGGAAGTGGAATCCTTGCCTCTTCAATGGGAAAATTTGCATCGAGATCGAAATTCGCCTCGCAACTCATGATCCCGATGTGCTTTCCCAAGCTGGCGTCGTGTGAAACGTAGAGATAGTGAAACTTGCTCGCGTTGTAATAGAGTATCAGCCCGGCCATTTGCTGGAATCCGGCGGGTTGAAATTCGACCGCGGTTTCAGCAGTGAACGTCATGTGTGTCTGGCGCCGCCCAATCAACGCCTGGGTATACCAACTCCCAGGCGACTCCATGCCGAATAACCGCAAATATCCGGGGCGCTCGGTCAGCGAATGGAATTGTTCCGGCCATGGCGTCCGGAGCCACTGGTAAACGCTATCGAGAGTGTTGCCGTCGAAATCATCGAACTCGATCTCCCCAAAGAAGGGCGTCTCGGTCAGAACCGGCGCGGCGACTTCCACCCGCGGCAGCGCGTCTCCCCAGGGCATTCGCAGCCAGCCGTCCGCAGTCAGTTCCACGGGCTGAATTGCGGTTTCCCTTCCCAGCGGACTATGCGCAAGACTGGACGAGCGTCTGCTGCAGAGGAAAACGATATAGATGCTGCCGTTCTCGAGTTGCACCAGATCGCCGTGTCCGGCGCGTTGCAATGGCCAATCCGGCCGGTCGCGCGTGGCCACCAGCGGTCCTTCAGGGTCGGGCTCGTAAGGGCCGTGGATGGAAGGGGAACGCGCGACGGTGATCGCATGCCCGTATCCTGTGCCACCCTCGGCGGTTAACAGATAGTAGAAATCTCCAAAGCGGTAGATGTGGGGGCCTTCGGTGTACCCGAGTTCGGTTCCTGCAAAAATCCGTTCCGGTTCTCCGATCAGCCGCTTTTTCCGGACATCGTATTCCTGCATGACAATGCCATGGAAAAAACTGCGGTCGGGCCGATGATCCCAAACCATGTTCAGAAACCACTTGCGGCCGTCTTCCGCGTGGAAAAGCGATGGATCGAAACCCGAAGAATTGACATGAACCGGATCGCTCCAGGGACCGGTGATATCCGGCGCGGTGGTGATGTAATTGTGGGTATCCTTGAAATTGCCGTCGAATCTTTTTACGTCCGTGTATGCCAGCCAGAACAGCCCATCCGACCAGCTCAGGCATGGCGCCCAAACGCCGCAGGAGTCAGGCGCGCCCAGCATATTGAGCAAACGCTCACAATCCAATGGCATTGCCGCAAGCTGCCAGTTGCGCAGATCCCGGGAATGATAAATCCGGACGCCCGGATACCACTCGAACGTTGAAGTCGCGACATAAATGTCGTCGCCTGCACGACAGATCGAAGGATCCGGATTGAATCCTCGTAACAATGGGTTGACGATCGTATTTTCGGACATGGCGACTCAGTGCTCCAATCGCTTTCGCATTTGTCCCGATTTACATCGGGGGCGGCTCGAAGCCGTAAATTGTGAGCGGATCGTCTGCATCGTCCGCTGAAACGCAAGGCTGTCGGACAGTGAAACGATTTCCGATTCGGTTTTGCCGGCGAGGAGATCATCGATTACCGCCTGCGTTTCGAAATTCAGTCCGATAGACGAGCGTCCGTCAGCGAATTTGTCCTTGAGATCGTCGAGTTCGAACAACCGGCATTCGCTTGCCCGCCAGAAATCCGGAATCGCAATGTAGCCGTCTTCGCCGATCAGATAGGCCCAATTCTGCAGCTTGCAACGAAACGACGTTCCGATTGTGGCGATAACATCGCCATAGTCGAGTAATACCCCGAGGTCGTCCTCAACACCGTTCGGGGCGTACTTCGAAACGACTTCAAGGCGGTCCGGCTGTCGGCCCAGCATGAGCCACAGCAGTGCGACCGGATAAATCCCCATTTCAAGCAAGGCGCCGCCGCCCAACTGCGCGTCGAACTCCCGTCGGTTGGCGGCATAGGGACGTTGGGGGTATCCGAAGTCGGCCTTGATCTGCACGAGTTTGCCGATACGGCCGTCTTCAAACCAGCGCTTCGCCCGGCGAATCGCCGGAAGAAACCAGGTCCACATCGCTTCCATAACAAAGACCGATCGATCACGCGCGGCCGTGAGTATTCGTTCGCAATCCTCGGCATTGGTCGTGATCGGTTTCTCGCACAACACGGATTTGCCCGCTTCGATGGCGGCGAGAGTGTTTTCGAGATGCAAGCTGTGCGGAGTTGCGATATAGACCGCGTCGATATTCGAATCTTCAAGTAAAGCCCGGTAGTTCGGATAGACCTTTCCGATTCCATACCGGTTCGCATAGGCGCGCGCGTTTGCCGCGGTGCGCGAGGTCGCGCCCGCGATCTTGCCGCGCTCGACAGAGGCAAAATCCTGAGCGAACTGATGCGCAATCCGGCCAGTACTCAATACCCCCCAGCGGATAGTCTTCATCGCGCCAGCAGAGCCTCAAGTTCTTCCAGCGATTTCCCCTTTGTTTCGGGAAGCAGCCGATTGATCAGCAAGAGTCCAAGAATTCCAAGTGCCGCGAAGATGTAGAAAGTCAGGGCGTTGCCGAGATGCGCCAGTTCCCAGGGAAAAACAAATTGGACGATGGAACTCGAAACGCTATTGAACACGCTGGTAATACCCAGTGCAACACCTCGCACGCGATTCGGAAATATTTCCGAGAACAGCACCCACATCACCGGTCCCAGCGACATCGCGAACGAGGCGACGAAGCCGAGGATGCCGATGAGAACGATCGTCGGATTCACCACGATCGCTGCCTGGACCAGCGCCGCCTGATGATTGCGCGCCTCTTGGGCGCCCAGGACGGATTCGGCGGCGCGTTTGAAGTCGAGGTCGTTATCGTACTGAATTCCAACAAGGGAACCGAGCGCATCGCGGTCGATGTCCTGATTCAATTGTTCGATGCTGGTTTCATCCAGCCGGTATGTGGCCTGCTGGAAGCCGTAGCCGGCAATTCCCATGCTGGCGACAATGCCGAGCAAGCCGATTATCAGCAGCGGCTTGCGTCCCAGGCGATCGATCGACAGCATGGCGACTATCGTGAATACGATGTTGGTTATTCCGATCAGGGTAGCCTGGGCGAACGCGGCATTGGTGCCGACCCCGCTTTGTTCGAATATCGTCGGCGCGTAAAAGTAAACGGCATTGATTCCGGTTACCTGTTGAAATACGCCTACGGTAATGCCGATCAGGATAGGCAGTCGCAACTTCGGGGACAGCACTTCACCGAGCCGCTTCGCCAGCGACCCGCCGGCGTCGCTGCCGCTTTCCAGGATATCCCGCAAGGTCGTTTCTACACGTTCGCGCGGCCTGATTCCCGCAAGCACCTTTCTCGCCCCCTCGATATTTCCGTTCAAAGCGAGCCATCGTGGCGTCTCGGGAATGAACAGCAATCCCGCAAGCCAGATCGATGCGGGCAGTATTTCGAGCCCGAGCATCCAGCGCCAGGCGTACCGGTCCATACCGAACATCTCCGCCCATCCAGCGCCGGATTGGCTTAATTGCAACACGAAGTAGTTCGCGAAATACGCGACCGAAAATCCGATCATGATGTTGAACTGGTTGAACGAGACGAGAAATCCGCGTCGCTCATGCGGTGCGATTTCAGCAATGTACAATGGCGCGATGCCGAGGGAGGCGAAGGCAAACCCGCCGATGCCGCGAGCGACGACCAGGGTCAGGTAATTCGGAGCGAATGCCGAACCCAGGGCGGAAATGGTATACAGCGCCGCGAGGATCAGCAGAACTTTCTTGCGGCCTATGAAGTCAGCGACCGGGCCGGCCATCAATCCCGCCGCTATTCCCGCCAGTGTCGGAGCGGCGACTACCAGTCCAACCTCAAGTTCGTCAAGAGAAAACTCTGGAATGATGTAAGTGACGACGCCCGAGATAACGGAAGCGTCGAATCCGAACAGGAAACCGCCCAAGGCAACGAGTACGGCAATGTTTACCGAGTTGCGCGGACGGTAGCGTGTCTCGGTCATCGGCCCCGCCAACTTCTGATCGCGCTGTTGAATCGGGAAGCGATCGCCCCGTTTGTTTCGATGCGCGAATCGCCCCAGTAACCCGATTCATAAGGTGCGTCCCACATGTCCTGGTCTTCCCAGCGTGCGTTTATGTATGCCAGTCCCTCGATGACATCGTCATTGTCGGCGATAAAGTCGAACATGGGCTGATACCATCGCCACCAGATTTCCTCGTCCGAGACGGGTCTGGTTCCGGTTCCGGCCGGTCCGTCCCAGACCGGTGAATGATGCGCCGTCGTGCGGTCGCGAAGGTCAAATCCCTGTGGCGCGGCCTCAGCGATCAAGACCGGTTTGTCCAGTCGGCGCGCGAGAGCGAGAATTTCACCGGCGAGTTGCCGCGGGGTGGGCACATCGAAGTCGAGGTCCACTTCCGCTTGCGCCTCCGGATGCATGAACCAGGAAAATCCCAGCCAATCGACGTATTCGCCGCCCGGATACCAGTCAAGAATGTCGTCGCGCCGTCCATCGTCGAGCACAGTATCGGTAGTCGAGGCCGCGCCTTGCCAGACGAACCGCACGTTGGCTGCGCCTTCGGCCCGAATGCCATCCACGATGCGCCGGTACGCTGCCTTGAAGCGGGGTGCGTTTTCGTATCCAAGGTTCCAGGCGCCGTCGAATTCGTAACCGATACGAAGCAGGACCGTGGCCTGGACGTCTTGCGCAAACACGGCTAGTTGACGGATTTCGGCATCCCGCTCACCAGCGACTATCTGGTCGAGACCGCCGGGATGCTCGTTTTCCGTTATCGAGAGTCCGATAGCGAGATAGCTTGCATTGAATTCCGCCGCGGTCTTGTAGGCGTTGACCGGCCCGGCGCCCCAGTCTGCTTCGAGTTGCAATGGAGTGCCGCCGGCATCGATGCCGAGTCCGCCGAAATCTCCGGATTCGGCAAGCACATTGTAAAAATCGACATAGGCGGTCGTGCCGTCCGGTTCAACGCAACATCCGCTTGCGACATATCCGCGAATCGCGTCCAGATCCTGTCCGACGATAAACAGCGGTTCCACTGAATCCGCATTCGTCTGTTCGAACCGAGATTGCCCCGCGTCGCAAGCGCCTGCGCCCAGAAGAACCGCGAAGCCCAGAGCCAGACGGCGGGCGCATCCGTGTTTTCCGGGCGCGATACTAGTGAAATCGCAATTCATGAGATAATCGCTCCTGTTCGTTTTGCGTTCGTTGTTGCTTGCCGAACCGACGCGCTCCGAATCCGTAACGGTTCGAAGTTTCGCTGGTCAAGCTCGGAATGTAAACGTTTACATATGTTTGCGGCAAGTGGAGTTGTTGTCAACTTTCCGAATAGCTTTCGATCAAGGTTTAATCACATGGCTTCGTTAACCGCGTTGGACTGGATTGTCATCGCCGCGTATTTCGGTGTGCTGCTGGCGCTGGTTCTGGCCGTCACGCGCCGGCATCAGACTTCGACCGATTACTTTCTCGCCGGCCGCAATGTCGGATTTTTCGCCATCGGTGCGTCGATTTTCGCATCGAACATCGGCTCCGAGCACATCGTCGGCCTGGCGGGGCAAGGCGCGTCCACCGGGCTCGCCATGGCGCATTACGAGTTGCATGCCTGGATCGTCGTCCTGCTCGCCTGGGTCTTCGTTCCCTTCTATTACCAGGCCGGCGTGTTCACCATGCCGGAATTTCTCGAGCGCCGGTTCGGGCCGAAGCCGCGCTGGATCCTTTCGCTGGTTTCGCTCGCGGCCTATGTGCTAACCAAGGTTTCGGTGACGGTGTATGCCGGGGCGATCATCTTCAGCACCTTGCTGCCCGACACGTTTGGCAGCCCGGAGGCGGCGTTCTGGGTCGGCGCCGTCGTGACGGTTCTGCTTACCGGCTTGTACACCGTCGCCGGAGGCCTGCGGGCGGTGCTGTACACCGACTCCGCCCAGGCAATAGTGCTCTTGATCGGCTCAGGAGCCATCACCTGGTTCGGCTTGCAGCAGCTCGGCGGCTGGGGCGAATTGCAAGCCTTCGCGGCGGCCAATGTCGCCGAATACGCCCTTTGGCGGCCGCTTTCCGATCCGGAATTTCCCTGGCTCGGCATCTTGATAGCATCGCCCATCGTCGGCATCTGGTACTGGTGTACCGACCAGTACATCGTCCAGCGAACGCTGGCGGCGAAGAATCTGACCGAAGCGCGGCGCGGCGCGCTCTGGGGCGCTTTTCTCAAGGTCTGGCCGGTATTCATCTTTCTCGTGCCGGGGCTGATCGGCGCCGCTCTCAACGCCAGGGGATTGTTGCAGATTCCGCTCGACTCAGCCGGTAATCCGGTTGGCGATCAGGTTTTTCCGACGATGGTGGTTTCCCTGCTGCCGGCGGGTTTGCGCGGGCTCGTCGTAGCAGGTTTGCTTGCGGCGCTGATGAGTTCACTGTCCTCGTTGTTCAATTCCACCGCTACGCTGTTTACCGTGGATATCTACGAAAAACTGAGACCGAAGGCCACCGAGCAGCAGATTGTCGCTGTCGGCAGAATGGCGACCGGGGTGGTCATCGTCCTCGGCCTGATCTGGATTCCGATCATGCCGGCGGTTTCCGAGGGCGGGCTTTATCAATACCTGCAAAACGTCCAGAGCTATCTCGCGCCGCCGATCACGGCAGTGTTTCTGCTCGGGATTTTCAATCAGCGCGTCAATTCACGGGGCGCGGTGTGGGGAATGGGCCTCGGCTTCGTGCTCGGCATGACCAAGCTCGGCCTGCAGGCGGTATTCGGCGCCGGCAAGATCGAGAATCCGGCCATGCTGGCCGCGATAGCCGATCTCAATTTCCTGTACTTTTCCGGGCTGCTGTTCCTGATTTGCCTCGGCGTGATAATCGTGTTCTCCCGCGGGGAGGCTGCGCCGGAACCGGCACAGCTTCGCGGCCTGACCCTGGCGCACATGGACCGCGAGGCAGTGCGCGCGAGCTGGAACAGAAAGGATGTCATTGCCACCGCGGTCGTCCTCGGCCTCGTCGCCACCGTCTACCTGTACTTCTCCTTCTGGGTCTAGTGAATCCAAATTAATTTTCAAGCTACCAGAGGCTAGCAGAATATTATTTGTAAAAATTCAATACGTGGTGAGAAATTCGCGTATAATTCCTATTTACCAATTTTGAATCCACGAGGAAGCAAGCGAAACACATATGTCTATATTTCGTTCTATATACATGATGAGCTGCACATACAAAACAACCGAATCAATAATACTGCTGCTGCTGATGTTGCTGTTAGGGGCTTGCGGACAGAAAGGTGGTCTGGAGCGCCCGGAAACTACTGAGATATTCTTGGAAAAACAATCTTTGCATGCTTCCTCTTTATTTGTAAGGGGTTGAAATTTAGATCGAAAAGGTGGGTTTGGATTGATAGTTATACAAATTTTCGGCAGGTCATAATGTGAAACAATCACTCGAATTACATGCCAAATGGATAATGCTCGGAACATTTTTGATTGTGTTTGGCTCCATGTTATGGACAGTAAACAACTATGGCCTATCAATCCCGTACTATGATGAATGGGGTGCGGAAGCCAACTGGTTGTATAGACTTTATGAGAACAATACTCTTGGAATTAGTGAAATATTTGCACCACACAATGGTCATAGACTGACATTAACTCGTTTAACCGCTATAGCTTTGTACATAGTCAATGGAGGATGGGATCCACAACTTCAAATGATTGTCAATGCACTATTGCATGCAATACTTTGTACTGTTCTAGTTAGAATCATTCTCGCAAATAGTCAAGACAACAACTTTTTGCTACCTGTTGTATCAACAGTCTTACTATTTGCTATCCCTTTTTCATGGATTTCAATCACCGTTGCATTTCAAACTCAGTTCTATTTCATGGTTCTTTTTTCCGTACTCGCCCTTCAATCGCTAACTAGTTCTCGATTTGTTTTAGGATACATCTTCTCAGCATTCGCGATGTTATCCATGACTCCCGGCGCTTTCGTATTTCCGGCTTTTGTAGGTGCGGTACTTGTACGCGCAATTCAATCTAGGGCAATAACCAAGAATCAGATACTACAATGTACGATCAGTATTCTGTTGTTCTCTCTATTTGTCTTGACGCTCTACGAAGAACCAGCAGCCCAAGTCTATTACGCACAGCATATTCGTGGTTTTTTCATATCATTTCTGGCGGCTATAAGTTGGCCTTTCAGGGTTAGCTTTGGCATTGGGCTAGCAATCTATATTCCCTTGGTATTTTATCTAATTAGGAGCATGCTAAATTCATATGGCTCTTCATTTATTCTTTCGTTAGGCATGTTCATTGCTTGCCAAATCATAGCCATGGCCTATTTCCGGGGCGGTGAAGGGGTGCCGCCTGCCAATCGGTACTGGGAAATAATGATAGTTGGAATATGGGTGAATGGGATGTGTGCTTGGTATATGACGCGTGGAAAGAGGAACAAACTTGCCAGACAATTCGCTACCTTGTGGCTGCTCATTGCTGCTATTGGATTATCAACTATCGGATATCAGTCATTTGTTGATGGTTTGCCAAATAGGAAAGCTGATGGCCTAACTGCACAAAGTCTAATTTTGGAATATATAGAAACTGGAAATAGGGATATTTTTCTAGGAAAAAGCTCATCCGAAGTTTCGCACTTGGATACAAATGCGTTGGTTGCGCTTTTAGATGATAGGCAGATAAAGCAGATTCTTCCTTCTTTATTAGGTGGAGATAGCCAAGATCGAATTCACCCATTAAAAGAAGTTCTTTTTGCCATGATTCCTCTGATTCTTTTGTTGGGATGTATCCTATTTCCATATTCGATCATGAAATACAGAGTGTCAGAAAAAGGCAAGTTTTGGTCTTGAGAATCAAGTTATTAGTAAAGCATGCATTTACTGCAGATCAGCGGCAATCTTCCTAATTTGAGACTCGAAGTATTCAAAAACATCATGTTGGCCCTTAGCAAGGCCATATTGATACGATGAAAATTGAAGAAACTCGTCATCTTCCAAGTACCTGCTCATAATTCGACTAGGAATATATGCAATACCTTCTCCAGGCTGTGCAGAAAGAAATTCAAATGTTACTTCAGTGTCGTCCGGTTCAAGATAGTTATCTTGATATTGATTGTATTCTTCAGTAAGTTCCAAGATAATGTTGTCTATTGTGATTTGGTCAACATTAATATCTTTCAAGAAACTCACATAATATTCATCTATAAGCAAAGAGAATTCTTCCTTTAGCCGAATATCAAGTGGAAAATTCATGAGATCAGGCAGGTTGTTTGGATTTTCTACAAAATCTGACAACTCATTAGTAGAATCTTCATCTTGATTGTTTGGCCTTGCGCCATTTCCAGGATTAGATGCCTCACTCTGTATTTCGCCTATTAAATCAGCTAAATCGACTAAGGTATCATTTATTGAACTCAGTAATTCCAGCAATTCGCTATTTTGATGCCTTAACTCATTTAAATGGTTAGAAAAATTACTTTTCCAAGCTCCAAACGCAATAAGCAGAACAAATGCTAGAATGAAGATAGTTGTTATCGAAGTAAAACTTCTAAATTTCGCGGACATAGTAGTAGTCTTTTTCAACTCTTGTCACTATCAAAAACACAATAGTACTTTGCTTTATATATAATTACATTAGGCAGATATGGAATCGTTCATTTTTAGACATCTCTTCTTCGCCAAGAAAATTACTCTGTATTGAGTATACCGGAAATTCTATCGACATCCTAACCAAAATTGCCAAGTACGCTTGACGAGCAAGCATCGGCCACTGAAACTACTTGAATTAGCTTATAAATTGTAGCCTCACCAGAGGATTTTCTTGCAACAGTGATTTGGCCCTGATCGTCAGTGGAATCCAGGAAGGTATGCAAGGACGCGACTTTCGCGAACCTCTTAGTTTTTTCAATATAGAACGTGCGGCTTTATACAAGGATAGTAATGAAAGAGCCACGGCCATTTGTATGCGGCGGATACTTGCTAAATGGCAAAGGTGTACAAACCTTGTCCATATATGCTGTGAATCACTCTTGCAATCGTCAGTTTGTCATGATAGATTCCCGAACGTTCGTGTATGTGATGCTTTCAATAATGTGTACGCTTACGAACATTTCAGTCCATTTAAATAATTTTGATTTATGGGACTTTCAGCATAACTTTGTATAAGGAGATTCGTAATGAATAAATCCAAATTCTTAACATTACTAGCATTCATCCTGTTTTTGCCTTCAATAAGTTTGGCTCAAACTTACTTCAAGAGTAATAGTGTCTACGACATCTGGATGAATCAATATAGTGCGCCAGTCATAACCAGATTGGATGTGACTGGAAACGTTGTTGTTCCTTGGGACAATATCGGTGCTCAGTTTCAGATGACTGCGCGAAGTACAGCAGGAAATGCTTGGAATCCAACTCAAGGAGGAGATTGTTTGCAAAATAAGGCAACTTTAACGGGAGTAACTCAGAACTGGGATGCCGGAATTGATATTTCATCGAGCAATGGAATTCAGCTTCGTGTGGATCCATTGCTTTACGATGAAGACGGATTGCCGCCTAATGCCTGTACAGCATCAGCGACCGGCACAACTGCGCCTGTAGACTTCAAGTTTGGGTTTACATTAGGCGATGCCATATCCTTACCTGAGGAAGTAATGGTATTGGATATGGAGCTTAGGAGAGAATCTGGCGCACAGAATATTCATCCCATTCAATCCGAGTTTCCGGCAATCTTTCCATCCAACTATTCCCTGAAGTACGCCTACTATAGTACTGATGGTGTAAATTTCTCTCGTTGGCTGTATAACGGAACCAATAACATTCAATCATGGGGAAATCCAGATCCCAACCCAGCGAAAATGGCAAAAGCCATAATGCTCCATACTCATCCGGATGCAACTGCCACCCCTGATGTCGGAATGGGAATGGCCATTTATACGAACGATACGGTCGAGATGATAATTTCACGCCGAACCGGCACCACATTTAATCTCGGATACATGGCCGCAACTGGTAGTAGCAGCTCAAGCGAAACGATAACTGATACGAACTGGCATAAATGGCGACGTATCGTGGCAGTTGGAAACCTAAACACCATCAAGAGCAGTATCTCACAAGCAAAGTCTCATTTGGGTTCTGGTGCTTGGAATTGGTAATCTGATTGAGTTGTTAAATCTTCCTGCTGAATTTGTTATTTGTTCTCTCTGGAATCAATGTCAAGTTTGGCGGAAAGGTTTTTTTGATGTAGGTAGTTTTTCCAGAAAATTGCATAAAAAGCAGGTCTGTCGGCAATAATCTGAGATACGATACGTAAGGCACCCCGTTCGGAGCCGAAAACGATGGATCATTTCCTGTATCGCGGCGAGGAATTGTTCGCCGAAGACGTAGCCGTTGCCGAAATCGCGAACAGCGTCGGCACGCCCTGTTACGTCTATTCCCGGGCGACGCTTGAGCGCCATTACCGGGTCTACCGCGAAGCGCTCGGGGAACTCGACGGGCTCGTCTGTTTCGCCGTAAAGGCCAATTCCAACCTGGCGGTATTGAATGTGCTCGCCCGGCTGGGCAGCGGATTCGATATCGTTTCGGGAGGCGAACTTCAGCGTGTGCTCGCCGCGGGCGGCGATGCGGGCAAGACGGTTTTTTCCGGTCCGGGCAAGAGCGCCCGGGAGATCGGGCAGGCGCTCGAAGCCGGCATACGCTGTTTCAATGTCGAGTCGGAAGCGGAACTCGAACGGATCAACGAAATCGCGGGTCTCAGCGGTCGCGTCGCCCCTGTTTCGCTGCGCATCAATCCCGACGTCGACGCCGGCACGCATCCCTATATCGCCACCGGTCTGAAGGAAAGCAAGTTCGGCATTCCCGCCGAACGCGCCTTCACGCTTTATCGGCGCGCCGAACGACTGCCGGCGATCGACCCGGTCGGGATCGACTGCCATATCGGTTCGCAATTGACCGGCGTCGAGCCTTTTCTCGACGCAATCGACCGGCTGGCGCCGATCGTCGAAGAACTCGCGGGCGAAGGCATCCGGCTGCGGCATTTCGACATGGGCGGGGGACTCGGTGTTCGCTATGGCGACGAGGCTCCGCCGCAACCCGATGAACTGATGCGGGCTGTTGCGGACCGTTTCCGCGGCCGCGAGCTTGAACTCGTGATCGAACCCGGCCGTTCGATCGCCGCCAACGCCGGAATCTTCGTAACCGGCATTGAATATCTGAAGTCGAATTCGGCGCGCAATTTCGCCATCGTCGACGGCGCCATGAACGATTTGCTGCGCCCCGCTCTCTACGGCGCCTGGCAGGAGATCGTCCCGGTCAGCCGGCGGCAAGAGAACACGACGAATTACGACGTCGTTGGACCGGTTTGCGAGTCGGCCGATTTTCTTGGCAAGGACCGTGAACTGTGCGTGCAGCCCGGCGACCTGCTTGCGGTGCGCGGGGCCGGCGCATACGGATTCGTCATGAGCAGCAATTACAACTCTCGTGCGCGCGCGGCGGAAGTCATGGTCGACGGCGGTGACTTCCACGTCGTGCGGCGGCGCGAGGAACTCGACGCGCAATTAGCGCTCGAGTCCATCTTGCCACAAGGAAGCTCTGACTAAGTCAGAGCTTCCTTGTGGCACAGGGATGTGCCGCCGGATTCGATGGCGTAAGCCATTGAATCCGGGAGCAAAACAAAACCACGCTTTTGTTTTTCGATAATGAAAAATTCCATGGATGGAATTTTTCAGCGAAGACCAATTAATACCGGCATAGCCGAGATCGACGCCATGCAAATCAACTTCACCAAGATGCACGGGCTGGGCAACGATTTCATGCTCATCGACTGTACCGCGACCGGCTTTGACCTACCGGTGGAGCGGATAGCGGCTCTCGCCGACCGCAGGCGCGGCGTCGGTTTCGATCAATTGCTGGTGCTTGAAGCGAGCGGCGATCCCCGGGCCGATTTTCACTATCGGATCTTCAATCCCGATGGGGCGGAAGTGGAGCATTGCGGCAACGGCGCCCGCTGCCTGGCCCGTTACATTGCCGACAAGAGTCTCAGCGACCGCAATCCGATCATCGTTTCCACCGTCAATCGGACTCTGGAATTGCGTCTGCTCGACAATGGCGAGGTGTCGGTGGACATGGGCGGCCCGGACTTCACACCGTCGGCATTGCCCTTCAGGGCCGCGCGCCGGCAAGCGCTTTACCGGCGCGAACTCGAGGCAATCGGGGGCGCCGTTGACTTCGCCGCCTTGTCGATGGGCAATCCCCACGCGGTAATTCAGGTTGAAGACTTGGCGAATACTGCCGTAAAGACAATAGGAAAGGCGCTCGGAAGCCATGCGGACTTTCCGGCCGGCGTGAACGTTGGCTTCATGCAGGTTGAAAACCGTAATCGTATCCGGCTGCGCGTGTATGAACGGGGTCCGGGAGAAACCCCGGCATGCGGCAGCGGCGCCTGCGCGGCGGCGGTCAGCGGAATCGAGGCGGGCTTGCTCGACAGCCCGGTCGCGGTGGAGTTGACCGGGGGTGAATTGAAAATCGACTGGCAAGGCGGCCCGGCGCCGGTTTTCATGTCCGGGCCGGCGCAGGCCGTATACGAGGGAACCGTCGACGTATGAACAAGAAAGCGATAATCCCGGCGGGACAGTCCGGCATCGAAGCGGTTGAATTGACAGCCGAACAGGTCGCCGGATTTCTTGGAACGCATCCGGAGTTTTTTCTCGAACACGAGAAACTGCTGACGGAACTGTCGTTGCCCCATGACTCGGGCAAGGCCGTTTCACTGCTCGAACATCAGGTCATGCTCTTGCGGCGGCGTTTTGACAATACCAGCCGCAAACTCGGCGAATTGCTCGAAAACGGTCGCCGCAGCGAGCAGTTGTTCGGCATTACCCGGGAACTCGTGCTGGCCTTGCTGGAAACGCGTAATACGGAACAGGTGATCGCCGTAACCAGGGGACACCTGCTCAGCCGCACCGGCGTCGAAGCGCTGGAAGTGATTTTCCTGAACAATCACCGCCGGGCGCCCGGCGGCGGTTTGCGCGTCGAGGACGCGGCGATGATCGCGGACGAGTTTCACGATGTGTTCCGTCTCAACAAGGCGCATTGCGGCCCGCAAAGCGAGACGCTGCTGCAGTGGCTGTTTCCCGAGGGCAGCGCGCGTGTCCAGTCGACCGCGCTGTGTCCGGTCAAAGTAGATGGCGCGCCATTGGCGCTGTTGGCGCTTGGGCAGCGGTCGCCCGACTATTTCACCGTCCAGATGGAGACGCTTTTCCTCGATTTTATTGCCGAAGTCATGGGCGCCATGTTCACATTGCACCTGCAAGCCGCCGCCGACTGATGCCGGGCGAAACCTCTGACCCGCAATCTCCGCTGGTTTCCATCATCTGCCGGACCATGGGCCGGCCCGAACTCGGCGAGGCGTTGGCTTCCGCCGCGGGGCAGACCCATCCCCGGCTGGAAATCATCCTGGTTGACGCCGCCGCCCGCGGCGAAGCCGCGTATCGGGAAGTTTGCGCGGACGAACGCGTCGCGCTCGTCCTGCCCGCATCACCCTTGTCCCGCCCGGGCGCGGCGAATGCCGGTCTTGCGCGGGCCCGTGGCGAGTACCTTCTGTTTCTCGACGAAGACGACTGGCTCGCACCCGATCACGTCGAAAATCTGGTGAGCTGTTTGACCCGCGGGCGGGGCGCGCGCGCGGCCTATAGCAGCACCCGCAAGACCGACGCTTCCGGCAAGGCGACCCTCGAGACTTTCCGGCAGCCGTATGACCGGCTATTGCTGATGCGCGACAACTATATTCCGATCCATTCGATGCTTTTCGCCCGCGGACCGGTCGACGATGGCTGCCGGTTCGATGAGGATTTCGACATATTCGAGGACTGGGATTTCTGGCTGCAATTGAGCGAGCATACCGATTTCCATCATCTCGACCGCTGCACGGCTTTTTACCGCTCGGGCGGAGAGTCGCAAACCGCCGCGCTCGACGATCACCTGCAACGATTCGACTCGGAACACCGACTCGGCAAGGCCAGAGCCGCAATTTACGAAAAATGGCTGCGACGCTGGGACGGCGAACGACTGAATCGCTTGCTCGGAGCGGGTCAGCGGGAACAGGTGGAGAGCGTCAAGCGGATCGGTGAACTTGGCCGGGAGCTGGAAAAGCTGGCGCGGGCGAAGCAGAAAGCCGAGCGGAAAACAGGCGAGTTGTACGCCGAACTTGAGAAGGACCGAAAGGCGCGCGCGCGCATGGAGGCGAAGATTGGAGAATTGCAGGCGACGAATGTCCATTTGCGCGATACGGTCCAGCATCTTCGGGGCAACCTGGAGGATGTCTTCCGTTCCAATAGCTGGAAACTGACGCGTCCCTATCGGGCGCTGGGAGAGCTGCTGAAACCCAAGGCGGCGCAAACGCCGGTCGGGCAAGCCGCCGAAACCGGCGCAAGTGCGCCAGTGGAGCGGGAAGCTCCGGTTCGGGAACCCGCGAAACGGGGTTGGTTTCGCAATTTCAAGGCGGCGTTCGATCGAAAGGCTCTCGCGGCCATGGACGAATTTTTCGCGAGCGGCGAAAGGCTGAGCTTTCCCGCGACTGACAACCCGGTCCTGTCTGTGCTGCTGGTCTTCTACAACCAGGCCCATCTCAGTTTGCTTTGCCTGCGAACGCTGCTGGAGAATGCCGATGTTCCTTTCGAGTTGATCGTTGTCGACAACGCTTCCGGCGACCGCACCGGCGAACTGCTTGAACGGCTGGAAAACGTCAGGCTCATCAGGAATCCGGAAAATCTCGGTTTCGTAAAAGCCGTCAATCAAGGCGCCGAGCTTGCCGCCGGCGAGTTTCTCCTCTTGCTCAACAATGACGCCTTCATCGAGCCCTGCGCGCCTGGAGCCGCCATCGACGTTTTGCGGGAAGACGCGAGCGCCGGCGCCGTGGGCGGGCGCATCGACCTGCTCGACGGAAAACTCCAGGAAGCCGGCAACATCGTCTGGCGCGACGGCTCCTGCG
>JANQSV010000080.1 GCA_028279115.1 Pseudomonadales bacterium | reverse complement strand
GCATCTGGTCGATCATGGCCAGGATCTCACCGATGCGGGCGGTAACCTCGTCCGCCTCGGCAGGGCTGACGCGCAGCCGCGCGAGCGTGGCGACATTGTCGATTTCGGACTTTTTCACGATCAGTGAGCGGGCATTCGGCGGGAGAAGAAAGCCGCGATTATACTGGAATTGCGGTATCTTCGTAGTTGACCCGAACGAATCGGCAATGCGTATTGGAAGCTTTGCGCAAAAAGCTTCATAATCAGCGCGATTTGTCTCAGCGGCAGGATCGCGGGTCGCCCGCAAGTTCGCCGAACCCGAACCGGAAAAAGGAAATGTTCAAAAGAATCAGGGGCTTCTTCTCCAACGACCTGGCGATCGATCTCGGTACCGCCAACACGCTCATTTACGCCGCCGACAAGGGAATCGTTCTCGATGAACCTTCCGTGGTGGCGATTCGCGATCAGGGTGGCCAGAAATCGGTAACCGCGGTCGGCAAGGAAGCGAAACACATGCTGGGCCGCACACCTGGAAACATCGTCGCGATACGGCCGCTGAAGGACGGCGTGATCGCTGATTTCCAAGTCACCGAGAAGATGCTGCAATATTTCATCAACAAGGTGCATGAGAATTTCTTCTTCCCGCCGAGTCCCAGAGTGCTGGTCTGTGTGCCTTGCAAGGCCACCCAGGTCGAGCGGCGCGCGATTCGCGAGTCCGTGCTCGGCGCCGGCGCGCGGAAAGTGCAATTGATCGAAGAGCCCATGGCCGCGGCGATCGGCGCCGGATTGCCGGTGGAACAGGCCCGCGGTTCCATGGTGGTCGATGTCGGCGGCGGCACGACGGAAATCGCCATCATTTCGTTGAACGGCGTGGTTTACGCCGAATCGGTGCTGGTCGGCGGTGACCGTTTCGATGACGCCATCGTCGCCCATGTGCGCCGCAACTACAGCAGCTTGATCGGCGCGGCGACCGCCGAGCGCATCAAGCAGGAAATCGGCTATGCCTATATGACCCCGGAATCGGAGATCAGGGAAATCGATGTGCGCGGCCGCAATCTTGCCGAAGGCATTCCCCGCTCGTTCACCTTGCGCAGCGACGAAATCCGGGACGCCTTGCAGGAGCCGCTCGCGGCGATCATGCAGGCGGTGCGAAGCGCTCTTGAGCAATCTCCGCCGGAACTCGCCTCCGACATCGCCCAGACCGGCGTAGTGCTCGCCGGCGGCGGCGCCTTGCTGAAAGGCCTCGACCTGATGATCTCCGAGGAAACCGGTCTCCCCGTGGTGCTTGCCGAAGATCCCCTCACCTGCGTAGTGAGAGGAGGAGGCAAGGCCATGGAAATGATGGATCAGTACGAGTCCGAGTGGTTGAGGATCGAGTAGCGAGTAGCGGCCTCCGGCCCCACTCATCCAAAACCGTAAATTTCTTGTGGCAAGCCGCAAGAACGCTATAAACTTGCAAAGGTGGGCCGACGCGCTCAACGCGAGAGGTTTAACGACATCGAAAACGCCGTCTTTTCAAGAAACGCGTCGCTGGAGTATCGGATGGTCACGTTCCTGCTCCTGTCCGTATTGCTCATGATCGCGGACAAGCGATTCGGGTATATGGAACATGCGCGCCAGACACTCGGCCTGGTCGCCACGCCTTTCTACTGGCTGGCGGACACTCCGGCCCGCGTCGGCGGTTCAATTGGAGAGATTTTCATCAGCCGCACCGAATTGCTTGACGAGAATGCCCGTCTGCGCGAGGAACTTCTGCTTTCCCGCCAGCGGCTCCTGATCGCCGAAAGCCTGACGGTGGAAAACAATCGCCTGCTCGCATTGCAAAGCGCCTCGGCCTTGCTCGAGCAGGAAGTGCTGCCGGCGGAGATCATCAACGTTTCACCGGATCCCTACTCGCGGCGCGTATTGATCAACAAGGGCAGCCAGGACGGGGTATTCGAGGGTCAGGCTGTACTCGAAGCAGATGGGCTCATGGGGCAGGTCGTGCAGGTAATGCCCTTCTCAAGCTGGGTCTTGCTGATTACCGACGCCAGTCACGCCACTCCGGTGGAAGTCAGCCGCAATGGCGAACGGGCGCTCGCCAGGGGCAGTCTGGACGGCGATACCGAACTCGACCTCGAATTCGTCATCCCGACCCAGGATATCGAGGTCGGCGACAGCCTGATCAGTTCCGGCATGGGCCAAGTCTATCCCAAGAATTATCCGGTAGCCGAAGTCGTCAGCGTGCGCAGGAGTTCCGGGCAGCCCTATGCGACGATCAGGGCCAGACCCATGGCGCAGGTCTGGAGTACGCGTCACGTCATGCTCGTACTTGAGGCGGCAGAGCCGAACTTTCCCGTTCTGGCGGATGAAACCGATAGCGGCGCCAACGAGGAAGCCAGCCTGGCCTCGATAGATTCGGCGAACTGAGTCCTGTCAATGGCCGGTTCGGTACTGTTCAACAGTCTGATCGTACTTTCGTTCATTGTCGCGGGCCTGATGGCGATCGTGCCGCTTCCCGAATGGGCCATCTTTTACCGTCCGGAATGGGTCGCCCTCGTGGTCGTCTACTGGGTTGTCAACAATCCCGAGCGCGTTGGCATCGGCGTCGCCTGGATGGTCGGCATCATGGTCGACGCGTTGACCGGCTCGCTCTTCGGGCTGCATGCGCTGGGGCTGGCCCTGGTTGCCTGGCTTGCCTTGCGTTTGCGTTTGCGGCTGCGCCTGTTCACTGTTTTCCGGCAAGCCAGCGTGGTACTGGTAATCATCGGCCTGCAGTTGTTGCTGAGTCAGTGGCTGCAATTTCTTTTCGATCTGCCCCGCGGGACGAACATGATGTTTCTCGCGCCGGCGGTGACAAGCGCATTGTTGTGGCCGCTGGTATGGATTCTTCTCGGCGGCATTGTTCGCTCGCTCGATCTGAACTAGCGGATACACATGTATGGCTGAAGAAACGTCCACACCGAAGCGCAGGCCGCCAACGTTTCTGCGCGCGATTCGCCGGCAATTCGGCTTGCTGCTGGTCGTATCGGTCGTGTTGCTCGCGGCCTATGTCAGTGCGGGCAGACAGTTCATGCCCGCCATTTCCGGCTATTCCGAATTCGTCGAAAACCAGATTTTCGAGATTACCGGC
The DNA here is from genome assembly GCA_028279115.1 of Pseudomonadales bacterium. Lineage (GTDB taxonomy): Bacteria > Pseudomonadota > Gammaproteobacteria > Pseudomonadales > Pseudohongiellaceae > UBA9145. The sequence continues at coordinate 14,865 of JANQSV010000080.1, read as the reverse complement.
GTACCCGTTCGGGTGGAGTCGCTGCAAGGCGGCTTCAGCGGCTTCAATCCCGTTATCGAAATCAATGGACTTTCCATGCGGGTGGCCGCCGACCCGGCTATCCCCGAGTTGATCGAGCGCGCGCTGGATTTCGACCGCGGCACGGTAGTCGTGGACATGGCCCGCAGTATCTGGCAGCGGCGCTGGGTGTTGCAGGAGTTCGTGGCCGAGCGGCTTGAACTCGATCTCGAACAGAACGGTGACGGCGGCTGGCTGCTGGGCGACATCGCGATGCAAGGCGGCGCCGGCATCGACCCGGACACCTTGTACCAGGCCTTTCTGGATATCGCGCAACTCGATCTGCGCGACGTCGTGGTCAACATGCACACCCGATCCGGGGAACAATTGCGTTTCATCAATGGCGTGGCAACGATTCAGAACCGGAGCGGCAACCACTTTCTCCACGTTGACATCACTCCGGAAGGCCAAAGCCGGCAACTCGCGCTTTCGCTGGAAGTGCGGGGCGGTGACTTGTCGGTGATCGACGGCAGTTTCCACCTGGCCGTACCCGCAGCGAACTATTCCGGTCTGCTGGGTGGCCAAAGCATCGCGGGCGTTAACGTCGAGGAGTTGATCGGCGGCGGCGACATCTGGGTGGACTTCGAAAGCGGCGGCGTACGCCGGGTTGTCGCCACAACCGAACTCGATACGATTACATTCAGGTCCGCCCGGGACAATCCGACGACCCTGGATTCCTTGACGGGCGCCTTTGAAGCGCGCAGGGAAAAAGGAAGCGAACACTATTCGGTATCCGGTCTTTCCTTTGACCTTGAAGGCGCAAGCTGGCCGCGGACAAATCTGTATCTTGTCCACCGGCCCGAACAATCCCTGCTGGTTCGCGCCGATCGCTTCGATATGGCAATGGCGGCTTCGCTTGCCGCGAACCTGGAATTGCTGTCCGAATCGATGGGGGGTCTGCTGGAGCAATTGCAGCCGGCAGGGGTACTGGAAAATTTTGAGTTGCAAGCGCCGCTGCGGGAGAACAGCGGTGAACTGGTCAGCTTGAGGGCCAATATTGCCGGCGGCGTTGTCGCCTCGGTGCGCAATTCTCCCGCCATGTCGGGCCTGACCGGTTACGTGGAAGTTTCAGCCGACCTCGACGGGCGCCGCGCAACGGGACGCATCGAGGTCGATTCCACCGATTTCACCATCAATATCGCCAGAGTCTATACCTCGACCTGGGCCTTTGATGCGGTGAATGGCAGTCTGGGATTCGAACTCGACTACAACGAGGGGCGGAAACTGCGTCTGACAAGCAACGTGCTCACAGGTCGCTTGGGCGAGCTTGAAACGCGGCTGCAATTGACGTCGGCGCTCGATCAGCGGCCCGGTGGCGAGCGCGAGAACGAACTCGAACTCCTCATCGGCGTCTTGAACATGAACGCTGCGGAAAAGACTCCCTTTCTGCCCGATGGCCCGGGCGCGCGGGGGAATTTGCGTGAAGGTATGGAGTTTCTCGAACACGCGATCATCGACGGACGCTTCAGCAACAGCTCCGCCATCTTCCGCGGTCAGATCGTAGAGGGCTCGGAACCGATCACCAAGACCTTCCAGAGCTTCCATCAATGGCATGACGGCAGCATGCGCTTCGATCCGCGGTGGCCCGTACTCGACAGCGACCGCGCGCTCGTGCTCACCGACGACGAGAATATCGACATCTTCATGGAAAACGGCAGCAGTCTGGGATTGCGGGCAGCAGTGATCGAGGGGTCGATTCGCGGCAGCGAACCCGAAACGAGTCTGCTTGCCGTGGCAGGCACGGGACGGTCGTCCTCGGCGGACGGACTGGCTTACCTGCAAGCCGTCCCGGCCGCGGAAGATCTGCGGCGCGCCATGGCCGACTGGCGCATGCAAGGCAGTCTGCGGGGCGAATTCGAACTCGAAGTTCCGTTGGGTGTCCCTGAAGCCGATACGGATATCCGGCTGTATCTCGATTTCAGCGACAACGATCTATGGATTTCCCAATACGAACTCGACTTGACGGAAGTGAACGGAGAATTGCTGTTCGATACGCGAACGGGAATCGAAACCGGCGAATTCGAAGCCAGGATGTTCGGCGGCGAAGCCGGGATCGAGGTTTCAAGCCGCGGCGAGCCGGGCGAGGTTGATCGGATCGTCGTGGTTTCCCGGGGACGCGCGGACCGCCGCGCGCTGATGCAATGGCCGCGGCAGAGCGATCTTGTCAAGGGATTGCTGGGCAACGCCAGGGGTTCCTTTCTCTATTCCGCCGAATTGCATCTCGACCAGATGGATGCCGGCGCCACGTCCCTGCGCGTCAGTTCCGATTTGGCGGGGCTGTTTCTGACGCTGCCCGAACCTTTCGCCAAACAGGCTGGCGAGCCCCTGCCGTCGAACTTGCAGGTCGATCAGGCCGCCGGCGTCCAGTCCATTTCCGGTTCGTTCGGTTCCCGCCTGCGTTTCAATCTGGAACTGGAGGATTCCGCGATTCAGCGCGGCAGGGTGCGGCTCGGAGGCGGACGCAGCGATACGGTCGAACCGGACAGCGGCCTCGTCGTCGACGGACGACTCGACCGCATGGTGCTCGGACAATGGGCCGCGTTGCTTGACAACATGCAGTCTGCGGCGCCCGAGAAACTGCACGAGGTCTTCACCTTCATGGATATCGACGCCGGTGAACTCGATGTCCACGGTCGGATGCTCCATGTCCACGGCCAGACACTCGAAGACGTGCATCTGCGCGTAGACCCGATATCGGGGGGCTGGCTTGTCTCGGTGCGGGGGGAATCCGTCCAGGGCACGGTGGAGATTCCTCTGGATGTTGACGATTACCTGCAAGTGCAACTCGATTACCTGCGATTCAAGGAATTCGAAGAGCCGGAATTCGAGCCGGACGCGACGGCGCAAGTGGCAGCCGCGGAAGAACCGGCGCCGCTTCGAGTGGACCTGCTGGCGGGAGTCGACCCGCGCGAGTTGCCGCGCATGCATTTTGCCGTGGACGAGATCTCGGTCGGCGAGACACCATGGGGCCGCTGGAACTTTACCCTGGAACCCGACGCCGGCGGCGCCGATTTCACCGATCTGAGTTTCGATTTCCGCGGTCTGCGCCTGACTCCGCCGGCGGCGGAAGAAGCCGGGCAATCGCCTGCGCCGCGTCTGCGCTGGGATTTTGACGGCAGGGATCACGCGACCGAACTTGCCGGCCTCATCCTCGCCGACGACATGGCTGCGGTGCTGCTCGACAGCGGCTTCGCGGCGAGCCTGGAAAGTCAAAGCGCGCGGTTCGCCGCAGATCTGCGATGGCCCGGTTCCCCGGCCTTTCTCCAGGGATCGCAATTGAGTGGGAATCTCGACCTGCTGGTGGAGAACGGCCGCTTTCTGGAAACCAATGCCGGCGGCGGCGCCCTGAAACTGATCAGCATCATCAATTTCGACGCCATCATGCGCCGACTGCGTCTGAGCGACGATCTGCTGCGGCGCGGACTGGCCTTTGACGAGATCACGGGCCGGCTGAACATGGACGGGGGCTTGGCTCACATCGAGAACCAGCTTGTGATCTCGGGACCGTCCAGTCTGTATCAGATCACCGGAGATGTGAATCTGCGCGACGAAACCATCGCCGGCGAGATGTATGTCACCTTGCCGGTAAGTGACAACATCCCCTGGATCGGCCTGATAACCGGCAATTTCCCGCTGGCTGTGGGCGCATTCCTGCTCGACCAGATTTTCGGCGATCAGGTGGACAGTCTGACCAGCGCCGTATATACCCTGGAAGGGCCGTGGGAGGGTCTCGAGCCGCAATTCAAGCAAGCTTTCGGCGCTCCCGGCGCAGAATGACGGATTGACAATCATGACTTGCAAACTTGCCGCGGTGCAGATGGTCAGCGGTTCGGATGTAGACCGGAACCTCGCGGCCGCCGCCGAACTGATCGCCGAGGCGGCGGCCCGGGGCGCCGACCTGGCGCTGCTGCCCGAAGTGTTCGCCGCGCTTGAAGGCGAACCCATGCGCGCCCGCGGCGAACGGCAGGGAGCGCCGGGCAGTCCGATCCAGGAATTTCTCTCCGGCGAGGCGCGCCGGCATGGCATCGTGCTCGTCGGCGGCACCGCACCCCTGTCTTCACGCCCGGGGAAAAGCGAGGCCGACGCCGGCTATCTGATCGAGGACGGCCGCGTACGCGCATCGAGCCTGGTCTACGACGCCGCGGGCGAACTGCTCGCCCGCTACGACAAGATTCACCTGTTCGATGTCGTGGTTGAAGACCGGCAGGCGCAATATTCCGAATCACTGAGTTACGAAGCCGGTTCGGAAATCGTCTGCGTCGATACCGCGGCGGGGCGGCTCGGCCTGTCGGTCTGTTACGACCTGCGCTTTCCCGAGTTGTACCGGCGCCTGTTTCGCCTCGGCGCGGAAATCGTCACCGTGCCCGCGGCCTTCACCGCGGTCACCGGCGCCGCCCATTGGGAAAGTCTGCTGCGGGCTCGCGCCATAGAGAACCAGTGCTACCTCATCGCCGCCGCCCAGGGCGGTCGGCACAGCGCCACCCGCGAAACCTGGGGACACTCACTCATCCTCAGTCCCTGGGGAGAAATCCTTGTCGAACTCGACAAGGGTTCCGGCGTCGCCGTGGCGGAAATGGATCCTCTGCTATTGCGCGACATCCGCCGCCGAATGCCGGTCGCCGATCACATTCGGCTGGGTTGAACCGCCGCAATCCGGCGTATCCCCGGAAATTTCGTTGGCCCGGCTGTTTGAGCCGCCGTTAATGATGTTATTATCGCCACCGGAAAAACGGGGACACCCACATTCAATGCATTCTGGCTGGCGCTGATGGCGAGATCGATCGAATACGACGAAGAGAAAGTGCTGACCCAGGCGCTTGAGCAGTTCTGGCGCGAAGGTTACGAGGCGAGTTCTGTCAACAAGTTACTCGATTGCTGTGACATCAATCGAGGGAGCCTCTACAATTCCTTCACCGACAAGAACACCTTTTTCAAGGTTGTCATCAATCACTACAACGACATGCTCGACCGGCAGATCGCCGCCTCGCTGAAAAATCCCGAGCTGGGAGCTTGGGAGTCGATCGCCGCGGTTTTCAACGAGACCGTCGTCAATGTCCCGGTGCGGCATCGCAACTTGGGCTGTCTGCTGGTCAACTCGCTATGCTCGAGCGTCAACTATGACGGAGAAATCAAGCGCATATCGCGCGCTTCACTCAACCGCGCGCGCAAGGCTCTCGTTGAACGCCTGCGCGAAGCCGAGGCGAAAGGAAAGTTGAAGAAAGGTCTGGACGAATATCTCGCGGCCGACATTCTCATGAACGCCTTGTATGGCATGCGCGTCAACTCGCGCAACGGCAAGAGCGCGCGGCAACTTGAGACTCTCGCCAAACACGCCATAAGTTCCCTGAAGAAATGACAGTTCGCGTCATTCCGCCCACAGTCCCTTCTCACCGTCATTCTGCGCGAAGCGGGGCGTGTTGATTCGGGGCATCCATGCTCCTCACCCCCGCGAGGCGGCGCTGGGCACCGTCCAAAACGGCAATCCTGCCGTTTTGCCGCGGAATCTCCATGGGCTTGTTGCTCGGTTGTGTGGCTTCGAACAGCCGCATCGCGACCGCGGCTCGCACCGAGGAAACGATTGGTGTTGCTTCCCCGTTCTTGACTGCTATACTCCGAAAGATCGTTGACGTGACAGGAACCCGCGATGAAAAAAGTAGGCGTCAAGCACAAGTCGGATGACTCCAAGATCGACCTTACACCCATGCTCGACGTGGTGTTCATCCTGTTGATCTTTTTCGTGGTCACGGCGACGTTTCTGTCCGAAACCGCCATCAGCGCGGCGAGCAGCGACAACAACAACGATCAGCCCCCGCCGGAAATGGACATGGAAGACCGCAACATCCTGTTCGAAATCGGTCCGAATAACGAGATCATTCTCAACCGCAACCCGCGGCCCATCATCGCGACCCAGATCCGATCCAACATCGACCAGTTGCGCGCCGAGAATCCCGGCGCGACTGTGATCATTCAGCCCAACGCGACCTCCGACGTTTCCACGCTGGTGATGATCATGGACGCCGCGCGGCAGGCCGGTATCGGGGATATCTCGATCGTCGACCCCAACTGAAAAACCGCTGGAACAAGCAGGAAGCCCGCGCCTGCGCCAATCAACTTGAGTTGCGCGCGTATTCCTCCCGCCTGCTCGGCCGGGATTCCTCGCTCGTTCTGCATGGCGGCGGCAATACCTCGGTCAAGGGCGAGTTAACCGACGTCTTCGGCGAAACGCGGCGAGTGCTGTTCGTCAAGGGTTCGGGCTGGGACCTGAAAAACATCGGCGCGGCCGGATTCGCCCCCACCGATCTGAACTACCTGCTGCGCCTGGCGAAACTTGAGCAACTCTCGGACGGCGAAATGATGCGCCAGCTTCGGCTGGCGACGCTCGATCCCGCCGCGCCCAACCCGTCCGTGGAAGCGATTCTGCACGCCCTGATCCCGCATCGCTACGTGGATCACACCCACGCCGACGCCGTGGTCACGCTCAGCAATTCACCGGACGGAGAGCGCATCCTGCGCGAATTGTACGGAGACGAGGTGCTGGTGCTGCCCTACATCATGCCCGGTTTCATCCTCGCCCGGCAGGTGGCCGCGGCTACCCGCGGCGCCGACTGGAGCGCCCTGCGCGGCATCATGCTGTTGCAGCATGGCATCTTCAGCTTCCACGAAGACGCCGAGGGCAGTTACGAGGCGATGATCGAACTCGTGGACCGTGCCGAAAGCGAACTCCTGCGCCGGGCTGGCAAAAATCATGGGACACCCACTTCACCAGCCAAAAATCCTGGAAAACATGGGACACCCACCGCTCCGCCCCTGGAACTGAGCCGTCTGCGCAAGGCCGCGGGAGAAATTCATGGGAAAATTCATGGGACACCCATGCTGGTCAGGCTCGACGCCGGCCCGGAAGCGAAGGCTTTCGCCCAACTCGACGATTGCGGCGAACTCATCCGGCGCGGCCCGCTGACGCCCGACCATACTTTGCACGCCAAGCCGTTCGGCGCCGTTTTCGATGCGGATACCGTGCCGGGCTTGCGCGCATTCGAGCAGGAATATCTGCGCTATTTCAGCGATCATGCCGATGAAAACCACCAATGCCTCGATGCCGCGCCGCGCTACGGCGTCTGGCGGGACAAGGGCATGATCTACCTGGCGCCGAATTGCAAACGGCTCGAGATCGTTGCCGATATCAGCGCTCATACTATCCGCGCGATCCGATTGGCCGAGGCCATCGGCGGATGGCGCACCTTGCCGCGTGAAAAACTGTTCGAAGTCGAATATTGGGAACTCGAACAGGCCAAGCTCGCCAAGGCGCGCGCGGCGCTGGAACTGCAAGGCAGGATCGCCCTGGTCACCGGAGCCGCATCGGGCATCGGCCGCGCCACCGTTGAGGAATTGCGCGGGCGCGGCGCGGCGGTCATCGCATTGGACATTCGCGAGATGGAAGGCCTGGAGTCGCCCCAAGTGTTGTGTCTGCGTTGCGACGTCACTGACTCGGACGCCGTCGAATCAGCCTTGAACCAGGGAGTGCTGCATTTCGGCGGTCTGGATATATTGATAAGCAATGCCGGCAATTTCCCGGCAAGCGCGAGTCTGGCGGAAATGACCGATGCGGCCTGGGAGCAATCCATGCAATTGAATCTCGGCTCCCACATGAAAGTGCTGCGCGCCTGCCTGCCATTGCTCGAAAACGGATTCGATCCCGCCGTGGTCTTCGTCGCTTCCAAGAACGTGCCCGCGCCCGGACCGGGGGCCGCGGCATATTCGGCCGCAAAGGCCGGTCTCACGCAACTTGCGAGGGTAGCCGCGCTGGAAGCCGGGCCGCTGGGAATCCGGGTCAACGTGGTGCATCCCAACGCGGTATACGATACCGGCATCTGGACCGAAGAAGTATTGAGCGAGCGGGCGCGGCGCTATGGTATGGATGTGGAGCAATACAGGACGTCAAACCTGCTCGGGCTCGAAGTGAGCAGCCACGACGTCGCTGCTTCAATTGTCAGCCTTGCCGGCGCCGCATTCAGCCACACCACCGGCGCCCAGGTCCCGGTGGACGGCGGCAACGAGAGAGTGATTTAGTCGCTCATCCAGGCCCCACGCATGATGATTGAAGGCAGGCAGCAGCGAAGCATCTGGTACGAAGCCAGGGCCGGTGAAGTCTGCGTCATCGACCAGACGCGGCTGCCACACGAATTCGCGGTCTACCGTCTACAGACACTGGAAGACGCCTGCGAAGCGATCACTTCGATGCGGGTGCGCGGTGCGCCGCTAATCGGCGTCACTGCGGCTTTCGGTGTCTATCTCGCGCTGCGCGAAAACCCCGATTCGCTCGAAACCGCTGTCAAGCGATTGCGCGCCACCCGTCCCACCGCGGTCAATCTGCGCTGGGCTCTCGACCGCGCGGTACGGGAATTGTCGGAGCAGAAGCCGGCGGGTGCCGCCGGTAATGCGCTGGAGTTCGCACTGGCGCTGGCTGAAGAAGACGCCGCCTGCTGCGAAGCGATCGGCGGGCACGGCGGCGAAGTGTTGCGCCGGCTCTGGCAGGAGCGATGCGCGCAAGACCGGCCCTTGCGGGTATTGGCGCATTGCAACGCCGGCGCCCTGGCCACGGTGTGCTGGGGCACGGCGCTGGCCGCGGTCTACAAGGCCGCCGGCGCAGGCGTGCCGCTGCAAGTATGGGTCAACGAAACCCGGCCGCGAAATCAAGGCGGCGCGCTCACCTGCTGGGAATTGCGCCGGGCCGGAATCGACCACAACCTGATCGTCGATGGAGCCGCGGGCCATGTCATGGCCAGTGGCCTGGTCGACGCTTGTATCACCGGCAGCGACCGCGTCAGCGCCTCCGGCGACGTCTGCAACAAGATCGGCACCTATCAGGTCGCGCTGGCGGCGCGCGATAACAATCTGCCGTTCTACGCCGCTTTGCCTGTATCGACCATCGATTTCGACTGGCCTTCGGCGGATGAGGCCATCCCCATCGAAGAACGCGCCGCGGAAGAAATCTCAGTGACAAGCGGCATTGAGGCCGGTGGGCGCGAAACTCGGGTGCGCCAATATCCCGAGGAAACCGTCGTGCGGAATTTTGCCTTCGACGTCACTCCGGCCCGGTTGGTGAGCGGCATCATCACCGAGCACGGCGTCTTCGACGCGAACCGAAACTCGCTCGCGGCGCTTGCCGGAGCGCAACTCAGCCCATCTGACCCGTGAGCCGGCGTCCGCCGAGGATGTGCAGGTGGATGTGAAAAACGCTTTGCCTGGCGTCCGGTCCGGTATTCAGCGCCAGGCGATAGCCGCTTTCCGCGAGGCCCGCTTCAGCCGCGATCTCGCCGGCGCGCAACATCATGTGGCCGAGCAGCGCCTGATCTTCGGCGGATGCCTCGTTCATGTCGCTGATGTGCTTGCGGGGGATGACCAGGATATGGGTCGGCGCCTGGGGGCTGATGTCGTGAAAGGCGATGATCAGATCGTCGGCGTAAACCTGTTTGGAGGGGATTTCGCCGGCAACGATCTTGCAGAAGATACAATCCTGAACCATGCTCCCGGGCCTTGGCTTAAGATGGCCCGCAGACTAACAAATCCGCCCGGTTTGGGATAGTCTAGGTCCAGTTCTCGCCCGATGTTTAATTGGCGCGGTGTGGAGATCCTGCGACTGCGCGCAGGATGACGCGGGGTACTTGGCATGGTTGATTTGATCAGGCTCGAATTCAGAATTGCGGCGCTCGCGCTGCTGCTTTGCGCCGTCCCCCCGGCTGCCGCCCAGGAGCCGCAACTCTACGGCTACCGGGTCGTCAACAGCTATCCCCACGAGATCACGGCCTTCACCCAGGGCCTGATCTTCCGTGACGGCCATCTCTGGGAAGGCACCGGCAAGAACGGTCTTTCCAGGCTCGCCAAGATCGATCTGGAAACCGGCGAATTGCTGCAGAACGCGCCACTCGCCAGCCGTTATTTCGGCGAAGGCATCGAAATGATCGGCGACCGCATCTACCAGCTCACCTGGCGGGCGCACATGGTTTTCGTCTACGACCGGGAAAGCCTTGAGCAACTGGAAACCCACTACAACGCGCGCGAAGGTTGGGGCCTTGCCTGGAACGGCGAGCATCTGATCCTGAGCGACGGCTCGGCGAGCCTGCAGTTCATCGACCCGGAGGGTTTCGTCCCGGTGCGGGAAATCGAAGTCACCGTGCGCGGCCAACCACTGAGCCAGCTAAACGAACTCGAATTTATCGACGGCGAGATCTGGGCCAATGTCTGGCAGACCGATTTCATCGTCCGCATCGACCCGGAAACCGGCGTGGTGAATGCCATCGTCGACCTGACCGGCCTTTCGGCGCGGACCGAACTCGGCAGCAGCGAGGCCGTGCTCAACGGCATCGCCTGGGACAGCGAGAACCGGCGCCTGTTCGTGACCGGCAAGCATTGGGCGGATCTGTTCGAAATCGAACTTGCGGAGCACGGTCAATAGGTGGCGCACACCATAGCCAGAATCGCGGCGTTGATATTGGCCGCCCTGTTGCTCTCCGCCTGCGATTCCGTGGCCTGGTATCTGCAAGCCGCCCAGGGTCATCTGGCCATCGTAACTTCACGCCAGGACATGCGCGAATTGCTGGACGATCCTGAACTGGCGCCGGAATTGGCGGCAAAATTGCAACTGGTGCTCGAAGCCCGGGAATTCGCCGAATCCGAACTGATGCTGCCGGCCGGCGAGAACTATCTCGAGTTTGTCCGACTCGAACGCGAACATGCAGTCTGGAACGTTTTCGCCGCGCCGGAGTTTTCCGTCGAGCCCGTGACCTGGTGTTATCCCATCGCCGGTTGCGCCGCTTACCGGGGCTATTTCAGCGCCAACGACGCCGAAGAGTACGCCGCCGAACTGGAAAACCAGGGACTCGATGTATACGTGGGCGGGGTTGACGCTTATTCGACTCTCGGCTGGTTCGACGACGCGCTGCTCAGCACCGTGGTCGGACGGCCCGATCACCAACTTGCCGCGCTGATATTCCACGAACTCGCGCACCAGGTTGCCTATGTGCCGGACGACACCACGCTCAGCGAAAGTTTCGCCACCGTGGTCGAAATGGAGGGGCTGCGGCGCTGGCTTGAGACCCGCCAGCAATCGGAACTGCTCATTGATGCGCGGGCGGATGCCGGGCGCCGGCGGCAATTCATCGATTTCGTGACCGGATTTCGCGACCGTTTCGAAGAACTCTATGGCAGCGAAATGAGCGAGGCGGACATGCGCCGGGAAAAATCCAGTCTGCAAGAGCAGATGCGGGCGGAGTACCAGGCGCTGAAAGCCGAATGGGGCGGAAACGCCGGTTACGATGGCTGGTTTTCCCGTCCGCTGAACAATGCCCAACTCACGACCGTCGGCTCGTACAACGATCTGGCGCCGCAATTACGGGAAATATTACGGCAAGTCGACAACGACCTGCCCGCGTTCTATGAAAGGATGCGGGAATTGACGCGGATGAGCCCGGAAAGACGCATGGAGTATCTGGATTCGCTTGAAGTCAGCGATCGAGTCGGCGGCGGGTAGCCTCCACGAGGCCCGCGTAGAAGTCCGAATCCGGATCCTTGGCTACGGCCGATTCATAAGCCGCCAGGGCTTCCTCGAGCCGGCCCTCCTGTTCCAGTATCCGGCCGAGGCTGCGATCGAAAAAGGCGTTTTCGGGCATTGCCAGGATCGCTGCCCGATATACTTCGATCGCCTTGTCCGCGTCGCCGGCGTTGTTGTACGCATTGGCCATGACATGCACCTGCGAGTCGTTGCCGGGATCCAGCTCGATCGCCCGCAGGTCGTAAGGCAGCGCCGCCTCGAAATTCCCCGCCGATCGCTCGAGTTCGCCGAGCGTGGATACCGCCGCGATCAGGCCGGCGGTGACTTCGGTCTGCAATTCGACATAGCGGGCGAGCAGGGGGCGCGCCTCGTCGTTGCGTTCGAGGAAATAGTAGACATTCGCGAGATTGCGGATCGCATCGAGGAAATTCGGATCGGCGGCGATCGCCTTGCGATATTCCCCGATGGCCTCTTCGTATCTCTCCAGATTGCTGTAGACGTTGCCCCGACGAAACATGCGCGCCGCCAGCTCCGTATCGATCACCGGCCCGGGCGACGGCGCCGGATTCTGCGCCCAGGCCGTCGCGGCAAGGGTACAGAGGACTACAAGGACCGGCAATCTGGACATGTTTTGCCTCTACGCCAGAACGATTCTTGCGGGCCCGTCGGCTGCGTCGCCCACCTGGCCGATTATCGCGGCCTTTTCGAGACCGGCTTCATGCAACGCCGCGAGGCAGGACTTCGCTCGCGTCTCGGGCACCGCGGCGAGCAGCCCGCCAGCAGTCTGTGGATCGAAAAGAATCTCGTATCGTGCGGACTCGCGCAACTTGTCCGACCCATCGATGTCTCTTTCGGTCAACTTGTTGTCGGCGTGCAACGAGCTGAAGACTCCGCGTTCCAGGCATTCGAGCGCGCCGTCGAGGGCGGGGACATCCCCCTGATAAAGTTTCACCGGGCCGGAAACGATCATCTCCAGCAGATGGCCAGCGAGACCGAAGCCGGTGACGTCGGTACAGGCGCTGGCCTCGTGTTCGGCAAGGATGGCGGCGGCGCCGCGATTGGAGACGAGCATCTCGCGCAGAGCCCGCCCCATCCAGACCTGGCCCGCCTGATAGCGCATGTCCGCCGCCAGCAAGGCGCCCGTACCGAGAGGTTTGCTCAGGATCAGCACGTCGCCCTGCTGCATGCCTTGCTTGCGCAAGGTCTTGCCCGGTTCGGCATGGCCGTTCACGCTCAATCCGAATTGCAACTCTTCGGTTTCGGAAGAGTGTCCGCCGAGCAATCGGCAGCCTTCTTCAGTCAGGGTCATGGTGCAGCCCAGCATCAGTTCGCGCATCAGGCCACGGGTAATCGAACGATTGGCGAAGGGTACGCCGACGATCGCCAGGGCCGAATCCGGCTGCGCGCCCATGGCATGGATGTCGCCGAGGCAATGCAAGGTCGCGATTCTCGCGAACATCCAGGGATCGTCGATGAAGGCCTTGAGCTGATCTACGGTCTGCCACAATTCATGGCTCGCCGGAGTCGGCACGAGCGCCGCGTCCTCGACGCCCTTGTCGACGATCTCCGCCGTTGCCGGAAACGTCTCGAGCACTTCCTGCAAAATGCTGCCCGCCACCTTGGCGCCGCAGCCGCCGCAGCGCATGGCGTGCCGGCGCAATTCGCGTTCCTCCCGCCGGTCCACCAGCCCCCTGGCGATAGTCAGTTCCTGCCGCATTTGCGGCAGATCGCGGTACTTGCGCAGAAAACGCTGGTCTATCCAGTGTTTCAGCCGCCACACCCAGCGCCCCTTGAAGAACAGCCTGTTGCGCGAAGCCAGCGCTCTGCCGTCGCCGAGATTGAGCATTGCGAGCGCATGGCGTTGCGGGGTAAAGCGGACCAGTCTTCTGCCGGTGGCGTAGCGTAACAGGTTGCGGGCGAGCGGCTTGCCGTGGCGCACCGCGTACACGCCGGACTTCGGCCGTTCCATGCCGCGGATCGTCGCGGCGTCGCCTGCAACGAAGACGAATTCATGACTGGTGGACTGCAAATGGCGATTGACCTCAAGAAAGCCGTCCGCGGTCGTCGCCAGTCCGGCTTTCACCGGCCATTCGGGCAATGTGGCGCCGGTGGCGACGACGATGCTGTCCGCCTCGATCTTGTCGCCGTTCCCGCAACGCACGGTATTGGCCGCGAAGCCGGTTACATGTTGTCCGGTGAGCATTTCGATGCCCTTGCGCTGCAATTCCTCGCGTACCCAGTCCCGCACTTGCTGATTGTGCGAAGACAGCACTTCGTCGGCCGCGGAAATGATGTTGATCGAGAGTTCGGCATCGGTATCGCCGCTGTCGCTGAGGATTCGCGCCCGGGCCGCGCAGGCCAGTTCGACGCTCGCAGGACCGCCGCCGACAATCGCGAGCTTGTAGCCCTCACCCTGTTGCAAGCCCCGGACGGCCTGCTCGCGGATTTCCTCCCAGGCCGCCAGGAAGCCGTCTATGGGCTTGACGCCGACGGTATGCTCCAGGGCGCCGGGCATGCCGCTCGTGTCGGGAATCGAGCCAATGTTGAGTGAGAGCACGTCGAACGACAGTTCCGGCCGCTGCGGCAGAACGATGCTGCGGGCTTCGAGATCGATGGAATCGATATCGGCCTGAATCAGCCGCGCGCCGCCGAAACGCGCCAGCGGCCGCAGGTCGATGAACATGTCCTCGGGCCGGTAGCGGCCGGCGATATAGGCGGGCAGGGCGCCGGAATAAGGCACGAGGATTTCCCGGCTGATCAGGGTCACCATCAATCCCGGCACGGGCCGCATGCCGAGACCGCGCAGGACGGCCAGATGACTGTGCCCGCCGCCGATCAGCACCAGGTGTTTAACCAGCGGTTCGGCTGCTTTCATGGGCTCCGCCGCGCCTCGCTCGTGGAAAGCCGGGATTGTACCTTCCGTCCGCTGCAAGGCCAAAGTCGCGCGAAACACTCCCCCTCCGGGGGAGTCAAATCCGCGAAGCGGATTTGGTGGGGGTTGGAACGCTTGCCCGTCAAACTGGTTTACAGTACCGTTGCTTCTCTGAAACAGGGCCCATCGGCCGGACAACCGGGAGACCAGAATGCCAAAATCTCTTTTGCGACTACTCGCCTGTTCAGTGCTGCTGCCGGCCGCATTTTCCGCCCAGGCGCAATGGCAACTCGACAACGACGCATCGACCTTGAGTTTCGTCACCATCAAGGCCGACCACGTCGGCGAAGTCCATACCTTCGACCTGCTCACGGGTATGATCGACGAC
>JANQSV010000069.1 GCA_028279115.1 Pseudomonadales bacterium | reverse complement strand
GGTTATGGCGCATGGCTCGCCACGCGCCTGCACCGGCTGCTGCGGCCGATGTTGCTGCTCGTGCTGGTCTGGGCCGTGATCGCGGTTCTGCTGTTCGCGGGCGGCATTAGCGCGGAATCGATTCAATTCATCACGCGCACGGCGCTGCTGCCTACCTGGTTTCTCGCCATCTACACCATGATCGTGATCCTGGCGCCGCCGAGTCATGCCGCCTGGCGGCGCTGGGGATATTGGTCCCTGCTGGCTTACCTGGCGCTGGCCGCGGCGACCGACATCGCGTTTTTCGGATTCGATTGGCAACTGCCCGGCTGGAGCAATTACTTCTGGATCTGGCTGGCGATGCATCATCTCGGATTCGCCTGGCGCGACGGCCGGCAAGGCAGTCCGCCGGTGCTGCTGGCGGTCGCAACGGCCGCATTGATCGCGCTGGCGCTGGCCGTGGTCTGGGGTCCGTATCCGATAGCCATGGCGGGATCGCCGGGGGAAGGCCCAAGCAATTCGCTGCCGCCAAAGTTGACCCTGGCGGCCCTGGGACTGGTTCAGTTCGGCGTGCTTCTCGCCGCTGAGCGACCCATGCGGCGCCTGCTCGAAAACCTGCGCTTCTGGGCCGCCACGGTCCTGATCAACAGCATGATCATGACGCTTTATCTCTGGCATATGAGCATTCTGCTGCTATTGCTCGGCGCTTCCTGGCTCGCGGGCGGCCTCGGTCTGGGCATGGACCCGGGCAGCGCCGACTGGTGGTGGATCCGCATTCCCTGGGTCGCAATCCCCGCCCTGCTGCTCTTGCCCGCCGCGATCAGCCTGTCGCCGCTGGAAAGAATGTCGCGACCGGTCGATGCGCCGGCGCCTTCGCTCTGGCGCCAGTTGCCGGGAGCGGCGCTGGTGGGATTGGGCATCAGTTTCACCGCCCTGTTCGGCATCGACGGTAATCCGCTGTCTCCGGCCAATACGGGAATCGTGGCGCTCGTGCTGGGCGGAGCCTGGATCTGCGGAATAACATTCAGGCCGCAAAGGACTTCAGGGAATACCTGATGACGATTCGAGCTTATGAGGCGGAGCGTGACGAAAAGGCGGTCATCCGCATCTGGGAGGAAACCCGCTGGATCGACCGTAACGATGAAGACGACGCCTCATATCTGCGAGACCTGCTCGACGACTCCCGTGCGCTGGTTGGCGAACTCGACGGCGAAGCGGAATGCATCACGATTTCCAGCCCCGCTTCGATCCGCTATCTGAGCGAAGAAATTCCGCTGGGGATCGTCGCGGCGGTAACCACAAGCCCGCGCGGACGTCGCGCCGGCCTCGCTTCGCGCGCTACAGCGGGCCTGGTGCAACAGGACGCCGAGGCGGGAATGATGGTCTCGGCGCTGGGCATGTTCGAGCAAGGCTTCTACACCCGCCTCGGCTTCGGCAACGGGCCCAGTGAACTGCGCTGGAGCTTCGACCCCTCGAACCTGGGCGTCGACGCCAGGGCGGGAATTCCGGTTCGAATCACTATCGAAGACAGCGAGGATGTGCATCGGGCCATGTGCAAGCGCGCGCTGCGGCATGGCGGCGTCTGCATTCAGAGCCATGCCCATGTGCGGGCCGACATGGGCTGGACCGAAAACCCTCTCGGCCTGGGATATCGCAACGCCGGGGGCGAACTGACCCACTTCGTCTGGGGAGAAATGAAAGACGAGAACGGTCCTTTCGTGCTGGTCAAGATCGCCTGGCGCGAACCGGAACAATTGCAGGAACTGCTGGCCCTGCTGAAAGGATTCGGCGACCAGGCGCACCTGGTGAAAATGATCGAGCCCGCCGGCCTGCAATTGCAGGACTTCATCGACCGCCCCTTGCGCGAAAAGAATACGCCGAAGGAAGGCGAATGGCGCAAGGGCGCCGAAGCCGAAGCCTGGTGGCAGGCGCGCATCAACGACCTGGCGGGATGCCTGCAACGCACGTCGCTGCCGCAATCCGGCGCGGCGCTCGCGTTCAATTTGCATCTCGACGATCCGATCGGGAAATTCCTGCCGTCGAAAGGCGGCTGGAAAGGCGTGGGCGGGGACTACGTCGTGCAACTGGGCGCCGCGAGCAGCGCCGAACCCGGCGACCGGCAAGGCCTGCCAAGCCTGCATGCCGGAATCGGCGGCTTCACCCGCTTGTGGCCCGGCTGCGCCGAGGCGAGCGCCATCGCCGCTGCCGGACAAATCGAAGCGTCAAGCCAATTGCTCGACGACCTCGAAACGGCTTTGCGACTGCCGCTTCCCAGAACCGGCTGCGAGTTCTGACTGCAAAACTGTCATTCCGCGCCTGGGTGTCCCCTCGTTTTCACCTGGGTGTCCACTCGTTTTCATGTATCGCGGAATGTGAACACGAACAGCAGGAACACGACCAGGGCGAAGCCGGCCGGCAACAGCCAGAAATCCCGCCAACGCGCCAGCGTCAATACCGTTTCGTCTCCCAGGAACGCGTTGAACAGCGCGCCGGCAATCTGCGCGCCGATGAACATGCCGACTCCGTAGGTCACCAGCACGAGAAATCCCTGGGCCTGGCCGCGTACTGCCGGCGTCGATTTCTTGTCGACGTAAATCTGTCCGGTGACGAAGAAGAAGTCGTAGCAGATTCCATGCAGCAGAATGCCCGTGACCACCATCCAGAAGACGGCGTCCGGCGCGCCGAGCGCGAACAGCAGGTAGCGCAGAATCCACGCCGCCATGCCGATGGCCAGCATCCACTTCACGCCGAAGCGCGCGAACAGCAGCGGCATCAGCAACATGAACGCCGCCTCGGACATCTGGCCGAGAGTCATCAGCGACGACGGGTTGGGCAACAGGCCGACGACCGCATTGCTCACGTTCTGATCGTATACCGCGTTGGCGACGAAGATCGGCGCGAAGTTGTAGTACGCGGCCAAGGGGATACAGATCAGAATCGAGCAGGCGATGAAGATATAGAAAGCGCGGCTGCCCAGTTGCCGGAACGCGTCGACGCCGACGATGCTTTTCATGGACACTTTCTCGCCGGCGGCGGGAGGCGGAGTATGCGGCAGCGTGAAACTGTAGGCGCCGAGAATCAGGCTCGCGATCGCCGTGGTGTACAGCGGCAGCGGGGTGCGGTCCGGCAATTCGTCGCCCGAGAACTGGCCGAGAACGAATCCGATGAACAGCCCGGCGACGATCCAGCCGATCGTGCCGAACACGCGAATGAGCGGAAACTGCTTCTCCTGGTTCCTGATGTTGTGGAATGCGAGCGAGTTGGCCAACCCCAGCGTCGGCATGTAACAGATGTTGTATAGCAGGAGCAGCACGATGAACAGCAGGGGCGACCCGGCCGCCTGGGGCACCGTCAGCATGATCAGGCCGCCAATGATATGCAGTGTGCCGAGAACCCTCTCCGTGGCGAAAAACCGGTCCGCGACCAGCCCCAGGAAAAACGGCGCGACGATCGCGGCCACTGGATTGACCGTATACGGCCAATGCGTCAGATCCGCCATCCCCCGCGCAGCCATGTAGTTGCCGATCGTCACGTACCACGCGCCCCAGATGAAGAATTGCAGAAACATCATCGCGCTGAGGCGCGTACCGATTGCACTTTGCATTGCCTTGCTCCCTCGATGGCGATTATCCGTCGCGGGAGCGACGGGCGCCGGTTTCGCTCCCGGGGAGTTTCCTGCAACGACTGCGCCGATGCAATAGCGATGTTGATCGATAGTGGTCATGCCGGTTGTGAGGCGCTAGACTCGCAGGCGGGCAACGAGGGAAACGAAGTGGCCGAAAACGAATACGACGCGATTGTGGTCGGCTCCGGCATCTCCGGTGGCTGGGCCGCGAAGGAACTCACCGAAAAGGGCTTGCGGGTGCTCTTGCTAGAGCGCGGCAAGAATGTCGAACACATCAGGGATTACGTCAATGCGCGCAAGGCGCCGTGGGAGTATCCGCATCGCGGCGGACGGACGGTCGCGATGGAAGAGGCTTACCCGGTCCTGAGGCGCGACTACCCGCTCAACGAAAAGAACCTGGACTGGTGGGCGCAGGACCGCGACCCGCCATACACCGAGATCAAACGTTTCGACTGGTACCGGGGCTATCAGGTCGGCGGGCGGTCGCTGTTGTGGGGACGCCCGCCGACCTGATAGCCCCGATACCAGTCGAAACGTTTGATCTCGGTGTATGGCGGG